>CBEVZC010000236.1:0-3538 GCA_965554225.1 uncultured bacterium
TTTATTTACTATTTTTTAACAAGTGCATTTAGTTACAAAAAGAAATTTATTATGATTATTGTTCTGAGATTCCCGCCTGCACAGAAATGACAGCGCAATATTTACTTCATTATTTAATACTACCCTTCTTCGGACTTCACCGAGGTCGCTTCTACTTAACCTTGATGATCATAAAAGTAATGCCGCTATCAAGTGCTTTGCAGCTAGTCTATCCTATCCTATTAGTAAAAAAATGATTCTTAAATAAACCTTTATTCTTGTTAAGCAACGGGTAACTTAATATTAAACTCCGCACCAATTCCTTCTTTCGATTCTACTTTAATTTCTCCGCCGAATTGCTTAACAACTATATCATGGCAAAGTGATAAGCCTAATCCGGTCCCTTCACCGGTTGGCTTGGTTGTAAAAAACGGATCAAAAATTTTATTCTTAATCTCATTAGGAATTCCGTTGCCATTATCTTTGATTCTTATCTCAACTTTATCTTTTAATTTTTCAGTAAAGACTTTAAGAGTCGGAATGAAATCTTCACCCATTTTTTTCTTCTTATCATTCGCCGCATAGCAAGCATTGTTAATTATATTTAGAAACACCCTGCTTAAATCCTGAGGCACAATATTTATTTTCTTAATTGATTTATCATAATTTTTTTCTATAGAAATATTAAACTCATTATTCTTTGCTCTCAAACCATGATAAGCTAGTGTAACATATTCATCTAAAAGTTCATTTAAATCCGTTAAAACTTTCTTTCCTGTACTTCCTCTTGAATGCAAAAGCATACTTTTAACTATTGAATCGGCACGTTTACCATGCTGATTTATTTTCTCAAGATTCTGTTTCACATCCTCCGCAATCTCCATTACTTCATCATTATTTCCATTTTTCAATTCTATTTGCATTTCATCCAGAAGCTCACTGCTAATCTCAGAAAAGTTATTAACAAAGTTTAAAGGGTTTTTTATTTCATGAGCAATGCCTGCCGTAAGTTCTCCTAGGGAAGCCATTTTTTCGGACTGAATTAATTGGGATTGTGTATTCCTTAGTTTTGTTAAAGTGCTTTCTATTTCATCTTTCTGCTGTTTTAAAAGAGCATTGGCTTTCCGCTTGTTATAATAAGCGATAAAAGCGCCCAAAATTAATAAAAGCGAAAGGATAAGCCCTATGATTAATGCAATTTGCCGGGTTCGACTAATTTCATCTTTTGCAGCTTGTTCTGCCTTGGCAGCTTGTTCTTTTTTACCAAATTCATATTTCATAGTCATTTCAGTAGCTTTTTGGATATTTTCCCTACTTCTTACTGAATCTTTAATAATTG
The DNA here is from genome assembly GCA_965554225.1 of uncultured bacterium. Taxonomy (GTDB): domain Bacteria; phylum Bacteroidota; class Ignavibacteria; order Ignavibacteriales; family Melioribacteraceae; genus BMS3ABIN04. Next base: position 1,319 of record CBEVZC010000236.1, read on the forward strand.
CAGATTTTTCGTACATTTTTAATGCTTTTGAATATTCGCCGGTCTTTTCGTAACACTCTGATAATTGCTTAAATAATTGGCTATTATGAGCTGTGTATAAATTAGCATTTTTAATAGCTTCAAAACTTCTTTCATAAAAAGGGATAGCTTCTTTCCATTTTTTCTGAGATTTTAAAACAAAACCCATACTTGAATATGCCTGGTTGATATTTAAGGGTTGGGCGGAAGAGTCGGCTATTGCAATTGCTCTACGGGATAATTCTATAGCTTTTTCAGGGAGTTTCATTTCGGTCATTGCTTTAGATGCTTTCGAAAGACTAGCCGCTTGTATTCCCTGATCACCCATCTTACCTCCTAATTCAGCAGCTTTAATTGCAAATTCATAACTCTTTTGCCATTCACCCTTATTCATGAACATAGTTGAAAGATTTGTATATGCATATAATTCAACATTTTTAAGCTTATATTTTTTTGCAAGTTCTATCGATTTTAGAAAATTATTCTCGGACCTGACCAAATCTCCCATATTGTTATATGTATTAGCCATATTGACATAAGAATATGCTTGGGAGGGTTCATTTTTAAGTTCTTTATTAATCTTCAGAGATTTTTGCTGATAAAATAAAGCCATTGGGAAATTTGATTTTTGCTGATAACCAATAGCAATATTCGAATAATTACGACCTAACGGTCTTCTATTTCCAGTACGTTCATAGATGCCGATGGCTTTTTTGTAAAAAACTATTGAACTATCATATTTACTCTGCATGCCATAAAGCAAACCCCAACTTGAGTATAGATTGGCGAAGTCTATTGAATCTTTTGCAGGCTTAATAATTTTCTCTAAATTGATTAACTGATTCGCCGCTTGTTTAAAATTACCTTTGTAAGAATAGTTGTATACCAATCTCACCCTTAAATCTACTTCCCCCTTGTAGAATTGGATATTCTGTGCTTCCTTAAGGGTTTTTAACGCAAGATTTATGGCAGAATCCAGATTGAATGTGCTTAGAATATCCAGTTTTCTCAAAATCAGTTTAACTCTGCTTGTATCAGAAACCGTTTTATTAATCAGATTATCCAAAGTATCAATTTTCGAATTTTGTGCATTTGTTTGTGCGGCATAAAAAATAGTTAGTATAATGGCTACTAATATTGTATTAAAAATTTTCATAATAAATAATGATTAGTTATGATAGTTAGTTAATGATATCAAATCTTGATAAGTATTTACAAGCATTAATAAGATAATATATCGTTTTATAATCATAAATAAAACAAAAAAGTGTACAATAAATCCGACAGAATGAGTATTTAAAGTCATTTAAATATAATTTGATGCTAAAGAATAATTCAGGCCGGCTCAATTAAAACCGATAAAAAAGTCTAGGAGGAACTTTTTATCATACTCTAGTTGTTTTGAGCCAACCCTCATTCAATTGTTAAAAATATTCCGTTTCACTTAATTATGTAATAAACTTTCAAAATTATTTATAATATACTTCGTCAATTTTGTAAAGTTCTTCGGTATGCGAACCGATATATTTTTTTAATTTGTTGAAGAAAAGCATGCGGGTATCTGCATCAGGCCAAGCGATTTCAACAAATTCTTTTCTTTCTTTATTGTTTACCTCAAATACGTCCCAATTACTGTGTTCGTCTGTAACAATAAACTGGTATTCGTTTTTATTTTTTTTATCTTTTATAATTTTATAATCCAATATTTTATAATTTCTCTTCCCAATTTTTTCAATCCATTCATTCAGTAATTGTTTTAACTCCTTTTCGGAGCCGTTTTCAGGTACAACCATTTTCCATGTTGTAACTCTGTGAATATGATTTTTGTATTGAGCAATATTTGGAATTGAAAAAGAAAATATTAATATAAGAACCAACAGACTTAACTTAGTTTTCATTTTATTTATACCTCCGTTATTATTTAATTACGAGTATATTATTTGACTTTTCTATATTAAATTTAACTTTAATAAGATATTAAGTCTTGTACTTATGACGCATTTTTTAGGATTTTCTGCTCATACGAAGAAAAAACGAAGCTTTTATGCAGAAGTGTATTAAATAAGGATATTTATCGAAAACTCTTAATTAGACAGAAACTTTAACGCAAGACAGGTAATATCGTCCGATTGTTCAACGCCGTTTGCAAATTCTTTTACATCGCTCAAAACCTTTCGAGCCAATTCTTTAGCCGAAGCGTTA
>CBEVZC010000237.1:0-3493 GCA_965554225.1 uncultured bacterium
TTGGTACGCCGATTGCAAACAGAACTCTAAAAGAAACAGAGCCTTTAATTGGAATATTTATTAATACTTTGGTTTTAAGAACAACATTAAAAAACAATCAAACATTTCCGGAATTCCTAAGAGAAGAAAAGAAAGTTATTCTTGATGCTTATGAAAATCAAGATGTACCTTTTGAAATGATTGTTGATGAAATTCAGCCGGAAAGAGAGATGAGTTATTCTCCACTCTTCCAGGTAATGTTTATTTTGCAAAATGCTCCTGTTAAAACTTCAATTGTTTCCGATTTGGAATTAGAACAAATTCATGTAGATATGGGAACGGCTACTTCTGAAATTACTTTTTCCATTTCAGAAAATAGAAACGGATTAAGTCTTTCGGTTGAGTATAATACTGATCTTTTTGAAGAAACAACCATACATAGACTGACAGAGCATTATCAAAATATTTTAATTGAAGTTGTTAAAAATCCTAACGCAAAGATTAAAACTTTACCGCTGATGAATAAGGTTGAAACCCGGAAAATACTTTATAAATGGAACGACAAAAAATTAGAACTAACACCGAATGTATCTATCCATCAGTTAGTTGAAAGATGGGCGGAAACTACTCCGGATAATACAGCGGTTGTATTTGGAGAGAGTTTATATAATTATAAAGATTTGAATGACAAAGCAAATCAAATTGCTCATTACCTCATTGATAAGGGAGTAAAACCGGACTCAATTGTTGCTGTTTGCATGGAAAAATCAACTGATTTGATGGCAGTAGTTCTTGGGGTATTAAAAGCCGGCGGAGCGTATCTGCCGATTGATCCGACATATCCGCAAGAACGAATTGATTATATGATAAAGGATTCTAACGTAAAGCATATCATTAGTGAATCTGTAAATAAAGATTTATTCGGCATAAAGGATATCAGCATTCTTTATCTTGATGCGGAGGAAACACTTAATCGGTATTCCAATGTTAACCCAAACATCAATGTTGACGAAGCCAATTTAGTTTATATGATTTACACATCTGGGACAACCGGGAAAGCTAAAGGAACAATGATCCGGCATGCAAGTCTGGTAAATGCTTATTTTGCATGGGAGATGGATTATAAATTACTTTCAGAGGTAAGGAACCATCTGCAAATGGCAAGTTTTTCATTTGATGTGTTCACAGGCGACTGGACACGTGCCCTTTGCTCCGGCGGAAAACTTGTATTGGTAAAAAGGGAAACTTTGTTAGATGCCGAAACTCTTTATTATATAATGAAGAAAGAAGAAGTGGATATTGCCGAATTTGTTCCTGCCATTTTAAGAAATTTAATTTATTATCTAAATGATAAAAAATTAAATCTGAAATTTTTCAAAACACTGATTGCAGGCTCCGACGTTTGGTATGCGAAAGAATATAAAGAGATTAAAAAACTTTGTGGTGATAAAACCAGACTGATAAATTCGTTCGGTTTAACCGAAGCGACAATTGACACTACATTTTTTGAAGCTGATAATTTAAGTATACCAGAGGAACGATTAGTCCCGATAGGAAAACCATTTGCAAATATGCCGGTTTATATTCTTGATGAATACTTAAATCCGGTACCGGTAGGAGTTAGAGGTGAATTATTTGTTGCCGGAATTGGACTTGCAAGAGGATATTTTAATCGCCCTGATTTAACTGCTGAAAAATTTCTACCAAATCCTTACTCAAACTTAAAAGGCGAAAGGATGTACAGTACCGGAGATGTTGCCCGATACTTACCTTATGGGGATATCGAGTTTCTTGGTAGGAAAGATCATCAAATAAAATTACGTGGGCAGAGAATTGAATTAGGTGAAATTGAAACGGCTATCGGTAAATTTAACAATATTAAAGATGTTGCTGTCATTGCAAGAGAAGATAAACCCGGGGATAAAAATTTAGTTGCTTATTTGATCCTAAATCCTAATTCCGAAATTGATACAAATGAGATGCGTAAATTTTTATTTAATCAAATTCCGGAATATATGATTCCCTCCGCATTTGTAATTTTGGATGAATTACCACTTACACCGAATGGTAAGGTTGATAGAAAGTCTTTACCAAGACCGGATGATTCGCTTTTTTCAGAAGTTGTTGCAGTTGATTATGTTTCGCCAAGAAATCCTGTGGAAGAAGTTGTTGCAAAAATCTGGAGTAGTGTCCTTAATATTGAAGTGATTGGAATCTACAATAATTTCTTTCTACTCGGCGGTCATTCATTGTTAGCTACGCAAGTTATTTCACGTATTAAAAAACAATTGGAAGTTGAAATACCGCTTAGAACAATTTTTGAAACACCAACGGTAGCTGCGCTTTCAAAAGCTATTGAAAAATGTAAACTGGAACAAAAAGGCATAAGTATTCCTAAGTTAAAAATAATTGCAAGGTCCGGTAATTTACCACTCTCGTTTGCTCAGCAAAGACTATGGTTTTTGGAACAGTTAGAGCCAAACACACCCTTTTATAATATCCCGGAAAACTACAAAATAAATGGGGAACTGAATATTGATGCTTTAGAAAAAGCTATAAACAAAGTTATAGAAAGACACGAGACTCTGCGTTCTTCCTTTCATTCAAATAATGGAGTTCCCATTGTAAAAATTGAAGACAAAATAAATTTCAAATTGGAAATTAAGGATTTATCAAAATTAGATGTTGATGAAAAAGAAAATAAAATAATTGAAATAATTAAATCTGAAAATAAAAAAGCAATTCCTCTGAACAAAGCCCCACTATTCAATTTAAGCTTATTAAAAACCGGTAATGAAGAATATTTTATCGTTCTTGTTATCCATCACATTATTTCGGATGATTGGTCAACAAAAGTCTTGATGCAGGAAATATCTATTCTCTATGATTCTTATGTTAGAGATATTCCGGTAATACTTAATGAATTATCCATTCAGTATGTTGATTATGCTGCTTGGCAGAAAGAATATCTTTCAGGTAAAGTATTAGATATGCAAGTTGAGTATTGGAAGAATCAGCTAAACGATATTCCACCGGTTTTACAATTGCCTACTGATAGACCAAGACCTGCGGTTCAGACATTTAACGGAAGATATAAAAGTTTTGAGCTTCCGGAATCTACCGCAGAGTTAATGAATAAATTTGCGAGAGAAGAAAGTGTAACTTCGTTTATGATTTTGCTTGCCGGTTTTTATTCGCTACTTTCACGTTATAGCGGACAAAAAGACATTTGTGTTGGCACGCCTGTTGCAAATAGGACACAAGATGAAGTTGAAAACTTGATTGGTTTCTTTGTTAATACTCTCGTCCTCAGGGGCGATTTGTCCGGGAAGCCAACATTTCGTGAGTTCTTAAAACGCGTTCGTGAAACGTCTTTAGAGGCTTATGCACATCAAGACTTACCTTTTGAACAGGTAGTTGAAATTGTTCAACCGGAGAGAACGTTAAGTCATTCGCCTTTATTCCAAGTAATGTTTACTTTGCAAAATACTCCAAGTCGCGAAAGAGAATTAAA
>CBEVZC010000238.1:0-3486 GCA_965554225.1 uncultured bacterium
TTTCCAAAATAATCAGGCGTAACTCCGACCGAAATAATGAGTTTATCATAATGTATATTACCGCATTCGACTTTTACGAATTTATTATCTAAATCTACAGAACTCACTTTTTCTTTTAAAACAGTAATGTTTTTATGCTTCTCAAATATTGCTCTTACCGGATAAGCAATATCTTCCGGAGAGAGTTGAGCCGTAGCTACTTGATAAAGCAGCGGTTGAAACAAGTGAAAGTTTCGTGCATCGATAATTGTTATGTTATAATTATTTCCGCCTTTTAATAATTCTTTAGCGGCATAGAGTCCGCCAAAGCCTGCACCAATTATTATTATATGCTGTTTATTGTTCAAAATATTTTTCCTATTACTTATTAATTCAAACAAACATAAATATTTCAAAAACAACGTAAAAGTATAATTAATACTTATCGATAAATGTAAGATAATTTACTCAATGAATTTTCGTTAATAATTGAGATGCTATATTTTGATATGTTGCGATAGATAGAATATTTTGGATTAATTTTCTAATAGATCCGCTTTAAGTTCTTCTATATTTTTAGGTCTATCAATATTCTTAAAGTTCAAGTCTTTTATATTGAAAAATTAATCGTCATCGTCATCTTCATCTTCTGATTTAAAAGATTTATATTTCTCTGCTGATGTAGTACTTAGTTTTCTTACAGCTGCAACTACTGCCCAAATCTTTTTATCTGAATGAGTTTTGCCCCAAGCAGGCATACCCGTCATTTTAATTCCGTTTTTTGTTACCCAAAATATTTCTTTTGGAGGAATTTTACTTCCATATTTAACTAAATAAGGAGGATCAGGGTTTAATCCTTTAGCTAGCTCCGTCTCTTTAAAGCCCGGTGCCCCGTGACAGCTTTGACACATTTCTTTATAATGTACAAATCCTATTTTTATCATTGTAGTATCTTCTAAATCGGGAACTTTAATGTCTTTTATGCGTGACTCAACAGAATTATCACTTGTAGTTTCTAAAACCCATTTTATTATTCCCGTATCTTGATGCATAGCGCTAACGTTATATATACCTGAATAAATAAATATTATTCCTATAATGCACAGCCCTAAAATTGTAAATAACATTGAATATATAATTTTCATTTTAACAGTTCCTTTAAGAAATGAGTATTTTTATTTTTGACTTATCAACGTAATTAAAAAATAATTGAATAGAAACCTCTGAAAAATTAATTGACATTAATTAAAAATTTAAATACTATTTGTTGCAAAAACAATTAAGGTATAAAAATTAGAAGCAACAAACTCAATACTGCAATTACTATATTTTTCATATTCTTATATTTTTGAATTAGTATTATTGTTCATTTATTAGACTACACTGCAATGCTGATGAATGCCGGCATCTCCCAAATTATGCACATTAAGAAAAATTCTGAATCCGGCACTTACATGACAAAAAAGGGAAAGGCATAAAACTATTGCACTAATATTTTATACCGGATAAGGAATGCTATGATATTACACCAATACTTTCTTAGATCGCTTTCCCGTACCTTTCAATCTTTTTTTCTTAGAACGTTTAATAACTTTATCAGTTAAATTATAAGGACGGTTAAATGCTTCTTGAGAAACTTTGAAATAGTCAGATAATTTTCTGATTGACTGTTTAGAAAGACCTTTTTGATAATTAAGAATTTTAGAAACAGTTCCTTTTGATAGCTCTAAAATATTAACAAGGTCTTTAGCTTTTAAACCATTTGATTCCATTAAAGATTTTATTAACTCTATGGGGTCAAGTTCATCTAAAAAATTATGTTCATTGTCCCATTTCTCTATTAAAAGAGTAAGCAATTCGATTTCATCAGCCGTCCCTTTTTTCTTAAGTAAAACAAGATTTTCAAGAATGTTGCAATATTCGTTATATTGCTTTTTTGTTTTGATTATTGTGTACTTCAAATCGTTCATTTTATTACTCCAAGTTTTTAATATACATTTATAGTATATTGTTTGCCCTCATCACATAATTTTGTGTATTCGGCATGTGTTCCAATCCACTTTACAAACAGGTGGACTCTATTTCTTCCGAAATTATAACCGCATATTATTCGATATTTATTCCCCCCGATATTGAAAACAATTCGATTAGAACTTTTGCCTAAAATATCAGTAGTGTTAAAAGTCGATTTAATTTCTTTAAGGTTATTCCAATCAACCCATTTCATGATTGAAATCCATGTTGAAAAAGCCTCTTTGCTTTGAACGTTATATTTTACATACTGTTCTATTGTTTGTTTTTTAATTAGGTGTATTTTCATATAATTAAATATACTAAAATGTTTCACAAAAGGAAACATACTCCGTCAAGATTATAAGTCCTAATTCTCATTTAGAACCCGTTCCGCCATTTCGGAAATAATTGAAGCAACCTTTTTTATTTCCAAATTGGGGAATTCTTTTTTAACAGATTTAATTTTTCTGCATCCTCGCAATTACAAGGACAAGCATCAACAACCTTTACAATTTTAAGTGCCAATTCCTATCTTAAGATTTCTTCCAGTAATAAATAAGATGCTTTGTCCAAAATTCCCTGCAGTGCTTTGAATTGAATATATATGTCATTAATACTTTCTCCTTTATCAATCATTTTCTCAACACCTTCAATTTATCCTTTTAAGTAATGAAGATGTTTTTAAAAGATTTAATCTCTTCAAATAGTTTTATTATATATCCTTTCATAATCGTTAATTATTAAGAGATTCTTTGGAACAAAGTATATACATAAGGTCTTTTGCCACCTGAAGGTTGAATATACAAGTAAGGGAATTGCTCAAGTAGATTAAAATTGTTACCTAAGAATTGAGCTATCATTTTGTGATTGTAGTTAACAACATCAAGCCCGCTGCATTTTTTTGCTCCATCCAGTGAAAAGACAGCAATAATAACATACCCGTTAATTTTTACTAAATGTTTTAAAGTCTTAAGATATCCTTCCTTTTGTTTTTCGTTAGTTAAGAAATGTAATACAGTACGGTCATGCCACAAATCAACTTTTCCGATTTTGTTTAAGTATTCAGGGTTTGTAATATCATCAACAATCCACTTTACTAATTTTTTCTCTTCATCTCTAAGATTGTTTTGAGCGATATCCAAAGCTGTTTTGCTGATATCGGCAGCAATAATATTATTATAGCAATTAGCTATTAGTTGTTCGATAAAAGTAGAAGCGCCTGAACCAACATCTAAAATTTTTGCATTTTTATTTAGATTACACTTTTGTATTAAATCTAAAGATGGTTTCGGCGATGCCTCATACCAACCGAGTTCTTTAATTTCACCTTTTGAATATACTTTATTCCAGTGCTCTTTGTAATTAATATCGGAGTTATCCTTCATCGGAGTATTTTATGTTGTTAATGTCAACTTGAATTATTCATAAATATAAAAAATTATAAACTTTCAATTACAGATTTTAATTTGCTCTGAATTTTACCGGCAACTTCGG
>CBEVZC010000239.1:0-3480 GCA_965554225.1 uncultured bacterium
AAACTCATATTTTGTCGATTATAAAAAGAGTTTTTGCATAAATATTAGTTAAAATATAAATTATTCGATTTATAGTTTTATTCATTGGTACTAAAATAATAGTGACCAAAAACTAAGTATTCTGGAATTTTGTATTTGGCATAATTTATGTGATTTAGATCACGATTTGTAAAAACAAAACTGATTAGGAACGTCTATGAAGGAAAAATTTGGTTTCCCCAAAAGGTCTGTAAAGGAAAACAGCAGTAATAATAATTCCGACTTTGAGATAAATAAACTTATATCCGATCTCAAAGAAAGTGAGTTAAAGAAAATCTCATCTTTGTCAATCTTAAAACCGGCTGTAATTTCATTTGTCGCATTAATATTTTCAGTTTTTTTAGATATTTCTACAGTTCCGGTACTTGGTCATATTACGATTGATATTGCAAAAAGTCTATATCCAGGTTGGGTTCCATTAAACGAAGGAATTGTTGCACTAAAATTTTGGTGGCTCCCAATTGCTTCCTATGGATTATTTGTAATAATTGCATTTAAGGCTTATAACGATTCTTATAAAATAATAAAAACTACTACTTCTTCGGGAAGTATCGATAAAATTGTTTCATCTTCTATGAGCTTGGTAGATGGAATTGCAACGGCATTGCCCTTAATCGGCGCTGCAATTTTATTAGTTAGTATTAAAATGGGACCGGAAATATTTTTAGGAATTTCTGTTCCATTCGAAATAAAAGCGCTTATTGTTCTGGCATTGGCAAAATTATTCGAACCGGTTTTGGATTACATTGACGGAAGATTTCAAAAAATAATTGATAAAGCCAGCGATCTTAAAGATCACTATTATCCTCAGAAACAGCTTGAAAAAATTAAGCAGTTAACCAACTATTTAAAAGAAAGAGAACAACTTGTTTCTGCTGCTGCTGTAAAACTTTCTCCCGACGAACTTAGTTCTTATAAAACCAACTTAAAAGAAGTCCAAACAATCAGTTTTGATACTTATCAAAATTTTAAAGCTATCAATCAAGTTTTAGAAAGAATGAAATTATTATTAGAAGGAAACAGAGAACATTTAACTCATCTTGATGAACTTAGTAAATCTATTGATACTATGGCAGTAAATCTAAATCACGAACAGGTATCTAAATCACTTGATAATTTAAACTCCATCGTAAACAGAGAAGGTCAATAATGATAAGAAGAAGCAGAGATTCAAAATTCGTTATTTACCAAGTTCTATACATATTTGTCGTTACGGTTCTTGCTCTAAAAGGCGCTGAACTTAATCTGGGAGAAGTAGTTAAAAAGGATAATGTTGTTGACAAAAGTGTAAGAGACTCCTTGATGGTAATAGTTGATTCTTTAACCGAACAAGGACTAAAACTTAAAATACAAATTGATACTAATGCAATAGTAGAAAACAAAGAATTAAAAAACGAACTGAAAGACTTAAATAAGCAAGTCGTCAGTTTATCAAAACGAATAATTAAGGTTCCAAAGAAACCAGAGGAAGAAGCGCCTAAAATAAAAAGCAAAGTAAAATTACCGTTTCCATTTGCCAAGAATCTTACCTTCTTAAAATATGCAACAAATACCGCTGTAAATAACGGGAATGTTCCGGTTTCAATTTATTCCTCCGATAATTCTTCTAAACCGATTGTTGTAGTTCAACCCGGAAGCAGTAAGAAATTTGAGCTGCGAGATGAAAACGAAGTAATCTTAAAATATGGAGGTCAAGAAAATTTAATTAAAGTAAAACCAAACTTGCCTCCTGAAATAAAGATAAGCAAAGTTACTACTAAAATGAATAAGTCCGATATTTATGTTAAAGATTTACAGCGCACAACATGTTTTACGGTTACAATTACAGACGAGAGAACCGAACAAATTAAAATTAAATATTCAGGACCTATTGCTGTTTCCAAACCCCGCAAAAATAAGAAAGGTCAAATAGTTTATAATGTTTCATTAAAACTGGCATCAACAGAAAGTAGATATGATAATTGGATTGATAAGAACGAGAATCTGGAAGATAATGACGGAAGGTACAGAGTTAATTTCTTCTTCATTGCTTATGACACGAAATCTAAACAAAAAGTGCAGGTGGGAGATACTTTCTATTTCACTGATTTCTCCAAATAATAAGGATTTAAATATGCAAAGTAAAAATTTCATCTTTTTGTTTTTAATAATATTCGGGCTTGCCGTAAATTTGTTTGCCCAGGAAGACGGTGAAAGAATTTTATACTATCAGATGGAACCGTTAAATGATAGTTTATTTGTAAAGATTCAAGATGAGATGTTTATTGATCCTCCGGATCCGAAAGCAGAAATTATTGTTGATTTGCGTGATCCTAATAATCAGACTTTAACTATTAAAGGAACTTTATATCCGCTTCTTGCCTTTACACCTGAAACAAGAGCTAAAATAGTAGCTTATCCGTTTAAGATTGATTTACAGACAAACATAACTTATTCGTCTGTTTTTACAGCTGTTGTAGATAAAATGAAATTCAAGAAAATTCTAGCTCCACCAACGAAAACTCAGATTAATTCTAGTCTTCAATATATAAATCCTTATTTGGAATTATTCGGTGGTGAAAGATTCGGGATACCATTAAAGAAAGATATCGGTTTATCCTTTGGATTAGGTACTCCATACTCAGGACCGTTGGAAACAGGGTTCATTGAAGCGAATTTCCATCTGTTAGGTTTTCGAGTAGGTATGTTCAGTAACATTGATGCATTTACAACATTCCGGGAAGTGAATAATTTTAATAATTTATATGCTGCTCAGGGTATTCAGGTCGGTTATGTAATACCTTTTGGAAACTTTTTTGAGTTTAGCTATCAAAAAGTAACTAAGGAATATTCACCTGAAAAGATAAACCAAATCAGGGAAAACGGTTTACCAGAATTAAATTATTATCCAAAAATAATGCAGGGTTCATACGTGAATTGGGAGTTTCGCTATCCTGTCAGAGTCTTCGGTGCAACAAGAGGAAAATTTTTCGTCGCAAAGTATTTAAATGAATGGCATTTCGGTTATACGGGAAGGGAACTGTCTTTAGCCGGAAGCACATTTGATTTAAGAATTGATGCAATGCCTTCCAGTCCGGATAGAAATCCGCAATATGTTTTAGATATTACTGTTCAGAAGATACTTGAATCCTTTGGATTTAGTGCATTTTCTTTAGGTCCCGCAGCAATATTTTCTAAAACCTCAAGCGGCGGATTCGGTGTCATTTCAATATTCCTTAATATGAGAATTAAGGTAGGAACATCATTGTAATAGTTTGATTTTAACAACCTAAATATGAAGAGCCGGGATAGAATAATTTTTCTTACCCGGCTTTTTTATTTCTACAAAAAATGGAATTCTATATTTCATCCCAAAACATCTGCAAAGACCACATAAATATCTGTGTTACCAGATATAACTCAGATTGATTGCACTCTGAGAAAACGGCTTAAAAATGATTT
>CBEVZC010000240.1:0-3470 GCA_965554225.1 uncultured bacterium
GTTTTTAATCTTCTCATTTATACAAATCCTATCCTCTCTCAATCGGATGTTATTGCAAAAATTGGTGATAGAAAATTAACCGAAGAAGAATTTCGTTTGCGTTATGAACTTTCTCCAAGAGTTTTTTCAAAAGATTACCAGCAGCCGGATTCATTAAAATTATACACCCTTTACTCACTTATTGCAGAAAAACTGTGGGCAATTGAGGCAGTAGATAAAGGAATAGAAAATTCAGATATTTTTACTTTTTTCTATAAACCTGTTGAAAAAGCTTATGTAAGAGATGAACTCTTCAAAACTCAAATTAAAGATAAAGTTGAGATTTCAAACTCAGACATACTGAATGGAATTGCGAAGAATTCAAAAATACTTCGATTTAGAGTATTGACCTCGACTGACTCAATTGAGATTTACGACATCTACTCTAAAATAATAGAGGCCGGTTCGATAGATTCTTTGATCATATTAAATCCGGAATTAAAATCCGATTTATCAATTTTGGATATAAAATTTGGAGATTTAAAAGATGAATTGTTAGAGAATGAACTCTACAATCTGGATGAAAACGAATTTACTACTCCGCTTTTAAATGAGAATGAATGGTTTATTTTTCAACTAATAGGAAAGAAACCAAATATACTTTACGATTCACACGAGAAATTGCAAAAAGATGTCGAAAAAGTTATTAGAAACAGAAGAATCCGGTCGTATTATAAAGACTTTTACAAAAAGTATTTCGGTGGTTTTACGGTTGAAGCTGATAAGGAATTGTTTCTTAAAATTTCCGAAGCTTTTTTTGCAGATTTAACTAACAAAATAAAAATGTCACCGGGGGAGAATAAACAGGATAAATATTATTTGAATGAAACCGATATACTTAATGTTAAAAGGTCATTGGGTAACGATATATTAACCTCAACTTTATTTTCGACCAAATATGGGAAAGCAACAGTTTATGATTTTCTTAGCGATTTGACTATCGTGGATGTTGGTTTTAAAGAAATAAATCAATCAGTAATTAATAAAGTTCTGTCAAATGAACTGAAAAGATTTATGCAACAGGAAACATTTTATCAGATTGGATTAAAAATGGGTGTCCAATATTCAAGTGAAGTAGAAAATCAGCTTCAATACTGGAAAGATAATTTGCTAGCTCAAATATTAAAGAACAGTTTCAATAATCAAATAAAAATATCCGAAAGTGAAATCATACAAGATTATGCGGAACTTTTCCCCGATTCCTCATTTTCTCCACAGTTAAATTTACAAACTATATCATCATCTAATCCTGAAGAAGTTGAAATGATTTATAATCTGCTCGAAAAGAACAATAAAATTGAGGAGATTGTAAATATGCTAAACAGAAGTGGAACTGTATCAACAAAAAGCATAACCGATGTTAGCCAGCTCAGCGAATTTGGAGATGAGCTGGATATTATTTCGAACTTAGATGAAGGTGAAGTTTACGGACCTGTTAAAACTGAAAGCGGATATACATTTATCAAAGCAAATAAACCATTAGAGATAAACGATTCTGTAAAAACAGAGATAAAGAAAAAGCACGATGCAATTTCTCAAAGAATATTTAACAAGAAATTGAATGAATTATTGGATGACGAAACAATAAAACTAGCAAACAAATATGGAATAAATATTAATTATGGAGCGCTCTATTCAAAACATTATTCTGAAATTAATTTTTTTGTGCATAGGTATCTTGGATTCGGTGGAAGAATTGCTGCAATCCCCTATACCACACCATCTTTTAAGTGGTTTTATAAATGGAAAAATCAATCAGAAATAAATCCGTAATCAACAGAGTAAAAGAAACATAAATGAAAAAATTTACCATCTCAATTAATTTACTGATAATATTACTTGTCGGAATTTCTGTTCAGCAAAATATTGCTCAAACTTTGGATGAACGGGCAAATGCATTAATTAGCCAGATGACCCTCGAAGAAAAAATTTTACAGCTGCATCATGAGGGTGGTTTTAATACTGCAGATAATACAAGGTTAGGCATTCCCGGATTTTTTATGGCTGATGGGCCTCACGGAGTACGAGACGGTTTAGCAACATGCTTTCCGGTTGGTATTGCTATGGCTGCTACATGGGATCCGGAATTAGTTTATAACATTGGCGTAGCGATGGGTGAGGAATTTAAAGCAAAAGGAAGACACCAGGCTTTGGGTCCTGCAATGGATTTATGCAGAGATCCGCGCAACGGTCGTAGCCCCGAAAGTGGAGGTGAAGATCCCTTCCTTGATGCAAAAATAACTACTGCTTTAATTCAGGGAATTCAAAAAGTAGGAGTCATTGCAACTGCAAAACATTTTAATCTGGTAAACAAGCAGAACATCAGACATACAAGTAATATAATTATCGACCAACGGATGCTAATTGAGCATTATGGATTAAATTTTCGTTCTGCGGTACAGGAAGGCGGGGTGATGAGCGTCATGAACGCATATAATTTAATTAATGGAGAAAAATGTGCGGAAAATTATAATCTCTTAACAAATATTTTAAGAACTCAGTGGGGATTTCCCTATTACGTTGTATCCGATTGGGGTTCGATCTGGAATACAGAAGCTGCGATTACTGCGGGCTGTAATATTTGTATGGGCTCGGATAATTATCAAAATGATTTACTTTCTCTGGTTCAGTCAGGAATAGTTCCCGAATCGGTTATCGACGATGCAGTTTTGAAAGTCCTTAGAACAAAAATTATGGCCGGAATGCTTGATTACTATCTACCCGGAAATCCTGACGATATAAATAGTACAGAGCATCAGCAGCTATCACTTGAAGCTGCACGGAAATCAATAATTCTTCTGAAGAATGAAAACCAACTTTTACCTCTTGATAAAAATAACATAACAGTTGCTTTAATTGGACCCAGTGCGAATGTTGCTCAATTGGATGGAACCGGCAGCAGTTATGTAACCCCGTTTTATACTGTTACACCACGTGAAGGAATCGAAAATAAAATTGGTAGTTCAAATGTATTTTATACAAAGGGATGCGATATAAACAGCAACGATACCTCCGGATTTAATTATGCAAGAACCCTTGCTGCAAATTCTGATGTAATAATTTATATTGGCGGACTTGATGTTACTCAGGAAGGTGAAGGATTGGATAGGATAGGCGGTTCTATTGATTTGCCGGGAGAACAGCAAAATTTAATTAATGAACTTTCACAGGTAAACTCTAATATTGTAGTGGTTCTTGAAAGTGGAGGTATTTGTGGTGTTAATAACAGCATCGATAATATCAATTCTTTAATCTACGCATTTTATCCTGGTCAGGAAGGTGGAAATGCAATTGCAGATGTATTATTCGGAGATTATAACCCGGGTGGAAAATTACCGGTAACAATGCCAAAAACTGATTCTCAGCTGCCGGAATGGAATGAAGATTTCACGGACGATTATGGCTGCGGTTACAGATGGTATGATGCGGAA
>CBEVZC010000241.1:0-3465 GCA_965554225.1 uncultured bacterium
ACAACTGCGCCTACGGCAAATTTTGAAGTGTTCGATAGAAAGTCTTTTCTTGTAATTGTTTTTTGTTCCATATTATACCTCGGTTCCTTGTTTAGATTTGAATTCATTTATTTTTTGAACGATATTATTAATAAGGTCTTGACTTATGTAAGTAGAATTAATATTATGAAAATAATAAAGCGATTTATCCAAGTCGCAGAAAAGCCACAGCATTGCAAGAGAAAGAATATTCTCGAAGCAAGACATTTTTTCTTCTTCAGCTTCGATTTCTGAGATTAGATCTTTATAAGGACAGACGTGCACATAAGAGTCGTGAGCAATAATGAATTCGATATCTTCAAGAGCCAAACGATAAAAATATTTAATTGCTTTAAATACTTTTTTTTCAGCTATATAACAAATAATAATTTTCTTCACTACGCTTTTATTGCTAGGCTCCTTTTTTAAGACCGATTCGAATTCTAATTCCGCTTTATCGTATCTGCATGCAAGATAATATTGATTTCCTAACATTTCACTCATATTGCTCTATAGACAAAGAGTATGCCATTTAAATGTTGGTTTTATGAAGAATTTAGAAATGTTTATCGGATATCAGACGCAACACTTTGCATCACAAAATTGCGGAAGTTATTGTTTTACTATAACAAAATGATTCTGAAACACAGTGTTCTACCCACAACAAAATGCAACAGTTTATTTTTTATCTATCGATTTTAACTGTCTATAAATTGTACTTCTATTGACTCCAAGAATCTTGGCTACTTTTGTTTTGTTCCAGTTATTTTGTTTTAATAACGAAAGGATAGATTGAAGCTTTTCTGCTTTAAATTTTTGATTCAACTCAAACTTATTGCAATCACTTTTTTTTCTGACTGCAGGTGGCAGCGAACAAATACAAATAGAGTCGGCTCGCTTTGACCTAATAAACGCATACTCAAGAGCGCTTTCCAATTCTCTTACATTTCCAGGCCAACTATATTCCATCAAAGCCTCTAATGCTTCGTCTGAAACAGACACTATATTTTTCTTGTAATGCAGCTCTAATTTCTTAACGAAATAGTCACTTAACAAAGGGATATCTTCTTTCCGCGAGCGGAGAGGGGGAACATGAATTGGAATAACATTTAATCTGTAGAATAAATCGTCTCTAAATCTTTTCATTTTTACTTCTTCAATTAAATTTTTATTTGTAGCAGCTAAAATTCTAACATCCACCTCTTTCGTAACTGAATCACCTAATCTTTCAAAAGTTCCCTCTTGTAAAACCCGTAGTATTTGAGTCTGCATATTCAACTCCATTTCCCCAATTTCGTCGAGAAAGATTGTTCCCCCATCTGCAATTTCAAAACGACCGACCCTATCTCTTACAGCATCGGTGAAAGCTCCCTTTACATGTCCGAATAGCTCACTTGTCAGCAGATTTGTTGGTAGAACGGCACAATTGATTTTAACAAATGGTTTATCCTTACGCAAACTAGTTTTTTTTATAGCATCAGCAACCAGTTCTTTTCCAACACCAGTTTCTCCGGTTATTAAAACCGGAGCCCTGCTTTCTTTTATCTCCTTTATCAGATCATACATTTCAAGCATTTTCTGCGATTTTCCAACAATGTTGAAAAAGCCAATATTATCTTTTTCAGTTCTCTCTAATTCCTTTAATCTGGTCATATCGCGAAATGAAATTATTCCTCCTACCGGTTTATTGTTATCGTCTCGTAATACAGCTGCATTTAGCTTTACCGGAAAAGTAATTCCATGTTTTTTTTGAATTACAGAATCAAGATCAATAATGTTTTTACCACTTTTCAATATTTCGGTAATTGGACACCCGAAAGCACAGCGTTCCGATCCGCAAAATATTTTGCACGTTTTTCCAATTAGGTCTGCAGCTTTCTTTCCGGTTAGTTTTAGTGCGATCTTATTGACAAATTTAATGTTAAATTCTTTATCAATTATATAAACGCCTTCTGCAAGCGAATTAAGTATTTCATAATTTATTTGGTCGTAGAAAGATTTCATGTTTCTAATTTATAAAAATTAGTAAATCTTTATTTGTTTTGCTTAAGCCATTCTAATAACTGTTTTTCTTTGGGAACAATACCAAAGCTTTTCACTTCCTCGTCAATCACCAGTCCGGGTGTCATCATTATACCGTATTTCAGCATTTCATCTATGTCCGGAATTTTTTGGTATTCGAAATCTAAATTGTGTATTTCTTTTAGCTCAAATATTTTCTGTTCTAGTTTTCTACACTTAGTACAGTTTGTACTTAATACTTTTACAACCATATTTACCTCAAAAAGAGTTTAATGAATAATTTAAAAATAAGCTTACCGTCCTATTAATAAAATTTTTATCGATTGCCTTCATCGTTTATATTTTTCTGTTTCTATATGTAAAATTATTTTGTAACAAAAAGACTATGTTACAAACAACAGCTCATAAGTTAATCATTTCTAAATTTAATACTAGTTAATCTGTTATTCGTCAATAAAATTAAAAAGTTGTTAAAACCAAATAAATGCCGGCCAAAATTACCAAGATTCCACTAGTTCGCTTTATCCAAACAACTGTTTTAGATTTTTCATTCCAGTTCATATATTTCTGCACTTTCCCGGTCATGGTTCCGAACAATACAATTACCGAACAACTGCCAAAACCAAAAGCCAATAAATAAGTTACCGCCAACATATAATTTACATGTGCAGTTTGAAAAACTATTCCCAAAACCGGAGCCATGTATGCAAACGTACATGGTCCCAAAGCAATTCCGAATATTAAACCAAGATTAAATGCCGTTAAAATTCCCTTGGATTTAGTTTGCCTAAATCCAAAAACGTTCCAGTCAAACTTTAATATATCCAACAAGTAAAGACCAACAACGAAAAAGATGGCTGCCACAAAGTAATTTCCAATTACTCCAACATCACCCATGAGCCGGCCAAGAGCAGCTGTAATTATTCCAATTCCGGCAATTGTTAATAAAATTCCAATTGAGAAAACAAGTGAGATTAAAAAAGTTTTTTTAATCGTAACTTTTCCCTGGGAAGTAATATAACCTACAATTAGGGGAATACTCGCCAGATGACAAGGAGAAAGAAGTATGGATAAAACACCCCAGGCAAACGAAGCGGCAACTCCAATCCACACAGAGGCCGACATACCTTCGTACAGAGTTGTAAATATACTTTCAAACATGTAAGTTCTTTCCATTCACGGATTACACCCACTTCTTCTTTTATGCTTTTGCTAACCGCATAAAATTTAATTAGAACTTCTTAATCCTTTCCTGAGCAACACTTTATCAATCTCGGTTTCCGGGAAATATCCTTCATGTCGGAAAAACTCTTTTCCGTTTTCATCTAAAAATACTTGCGTAGGGATTAATTTAATTTTATAATCCATTGCATAATGTTTTTGATCAGGCTGCCAGACGTCATAAAATATTACATTTATTTGATC
>CBEVZC010000242.1:0-3464 GCA_965554225.1 uncultured bacterium
ATAAATATTAGTTGTTGAACTTTGCTGATTTTTAGAATGTTGTTGAGATGAAAACCGAACACACTTAAAATGAAAAGAATGACTTTTCGTATTTTATATTCAATTTAGAATTATTAACTTAAAAGTTTAGATAAAAAATTAATTCCTATTTATGAAAAAATTGTTTTTACTAGTATTAATTTTTCTACCCTTAATTGGACTGAATGCTCAAAGTGCTGGTTCTGTTAAATGGATAGCTAAGTTTGGAGCAGCAGGCGGATTTACTCCCCTGGTATTTTTCCCTAATTACGATGCATTGAATAATCAATTACCCGGTTTCGGAGTAGATAAACTTAATGGAAGTTTAATTACATTCGGCGGCGGTGGTTATGCTTATACAATGTTAGTCGATAATTTAAGAATTGGCGGTCTGGGTTTTGGGGGCTCTAAATCAGTCAAAAATAGTTTGAACGGAATTGACAGGCAAGTAGACTATTCCTTTGGCGGAGGGGCTTTTACTATTGAATATACGTTCCCCTTTATTAAAAAAATCGCAGTTTCTATAGGCGCTATGATTGGCGGAGGTTCTTTGGAAGTGGACGTTTATAGTAACGATGGCAACTTCGACTGGAATAATTTGTGGAATGGAATTAATAATAATCAATCTGATAATAAAAATGTAAGTAAGCATTTAAAAAACAGTTTTTTTAGTTTAGCACCTACAATTAATGTTGATGTACCTATAAATCGTTTTATGGCTTTACGAATTGGTTCGGGATATCTGATAAATGTTGGAAGTACATGGAAGATTGATAATGATAGAGTATTAAACAATGTGCCTTCCGGACTAAATGGTAATTCATTTTTTATTCAGACAGGTATCTTTTTAGGATTTTTTGCTTTTTAACAATAATATGACGAAAAATGTTTTAGTAACAGGCGGTGCGGGATTTATTGGTAGTAATTTTATTAATTACATACTGCCAAAGCGCAAAGATATAAAAATAATCAATTTGGATAAATTGACTTATGCCGGTAATTTAAACAATTTAGTACCGGTTCAGGAAAATGAGAATTATACCTTTGTTAAAGGTGATATTTGTAATACGGAGTTAGTCGATTACATATTCCGAAAGTATTCTATTAATTTTGTAATAAATTTTGCTGCAGAATCGCATGTAGATAGAAGTATCCTTGGTTCCGAAATATTTTTTAGAACAAACGTATTGGGAACCAATATTTTATTAGAAACGGCAAAGCGTTATGAAGTAGAAAAATTTATTCAAATTTCAACCGATGAAGTTTACGGCAGCCTAGGACCAAACGGCAAATTTACGGAAAATACTCCTATTGCTCCAAACAGTCCATATTCTTCCAGCAAAGCCTCGGCAGATTTAATGGCGCTTTCATTCCACCACACATATGGACTACGGGTTGTTATTACAAGATGTTCTAATAATTATGGACCTTTACAGTTCCCGGAAAAGCTTATTCCGTTAATGATTATTAATTCTATGAATAACAAAAAACTACCGGTATACGGTGATGGCTTAAACGTACGCGATTGGATTTATGTCCTCGACCATAACAAAGCGGTTGAAATGGTTCTCGATTCCGGCTCACCGGGTGAAGTTTATAATATAGGTGCCGATCAGGAAATGAAGAATATTGAAATAGTTAACTTAATCCTTGAAGCTTTAGATAGAGAAAAAAGTTTAATAGAATATGTTAAAGACAGACCAGGGCACGACAGACGCTATGCAATAGACTCAACTAAGACACAAACAGAATTAGGCTGGAAACCGGACTATGTTTTTGAAGATGCTATTGTAAACACAATAAATTGGTATAAGGAAAATAAAAGCTGGTGGAAAACAATTATTTCCGGCGAATACCTTGAATATTATAAAAAACAATATAAATCCTAACAAGAAATATTATATAATATGAGAAAAATAATTTTTGCAGTGTTATTGTTTCTACTTTTTAATTTAACTAATGCACAAGATTTAAGTAATACACAATCACAACCAAGTTCATCAGATATGCAAGCATTAAATCTGATAAATGTTACGGTGGGCGGAGCATTTGTTATAAACGGCACTTTCCCGGCTCTAAGAACGGAACGTGTTGATCAGTTTGTAACACGAGTGTTTTCAAAATATGAATCTCAAATAATAAGCGGAACAAAGGATAAGGAATTACTGGATAACCTTAAATCCAACTTAAACAACTTTGCCAAAAGAGATATTTTACTTAAAAGATTTGACGATACTCAAGTAAAAGTTGATTTGGAAAAGTTTAGAATGACAGGTGATTTTTCATATAATCCGTATTTGAAAAACAATGATGTTCTAATTTTCCCGGTTCTAGATTTGGAAAGAAATTATATTGATATAAGCGGTGCGGTAAATTTGCCCGTTAAATTTCAATTTGTTGAAGGCGATAAACTTTCTGATGCAATATTATTTGCCCGTGGATTAAATCCCGCTTACAAAAATGTTACGACAGCTGAAATTTCCAGACTCAGTTATGATGGGGAAAAACAAGTTGTTGAAAAAGTAAACATTTCCGACAATCCTTATTTGCAAAGAGGCGATAGAATTAAAATTATTGCTGAAAATAATCAAAAAGTAAATTATAAAGTATTGGTTTTAGGAGAAGTGCTGCAGCCGGGTTACGTATACATCACTAAAAACAACACAACATTAAAAAATGTAATTAAGAATTCCGGAGGTTTTACTAAGAATGCTTCTTTAGAAAGAAGTAAAATTCTGAGAGGGACTAGCGAGGACAATATTTTAAGAATTAAAGCATTAGAATATTTATTTACAACAGATAAAAATGTGAATATTAACAATTTTGAAAAGAAATTTGATTTTTCCAGGCTCGATTATCTTTCAATGCTTAGAATGTCCGATGCCCCATTGGGAGACTCGGTTTATTTTTTAATAGACACAAAACTTCGTCAGTTTGAAAGCAGCGGAGTAGTAGACTTTATGAAAGTGTTTTCAAGAGACTCAAGTTCTGAGGAATTTATAGTAAAAGACGGTGATGTTATACTAGTACCCAAAAAATCTAATACTGTATATGTATTCGGTCAAGTAAACTCGCCTGGTTATGTCCCTTATTTTTCCGGGGGAAATTATGAGTATTATATAAAGTACGCCGGAGGGCTCGGAGAAAATTATAGCGATGATATTAAAATAATTGACGGTAAAAATAAAAGCTGGCATGCTGCGGAAGATTCTTCAAAGGTAGACCCAGGTGATTTTATTTATGTTCCAAAATCTCCACCTCGAAATTTCTTTTATTATTTGAGAACGGCATCTTTTATAACGTCTATTGCAAGCGCTTTGGCTACTGTGGCAATACTAATTCTTAATTTGAAAAAGTAAAAATTATAAATAAAATTTAAATAAAATATGATGAACAACGAGGAATTTAAAGAAAAAAAGGACATAAGATTTTTTAGATTATATGTA
>CBEVZC010000243.1:0-3389 GCA_965554225.1 uncultured bacterium
TTGATGACTCTTACTAAAAATAATTTTTTAAGTAATTGGCATATTACCGGATCAAGTAATTTGTTATTTTCTTCGGAACTGGGAAATAGATTGAATACTTCGTTTGTACCAGCTGCATTGGAGACTAATAGAGAAAAAACATTTTTTCCTAAGAACAGAACATATAATTGGCCTAACCCTGTCTACGGTAAAACTACATACATTCGTACTTATGTTTCGAGAGATGCAGATGTAAATATTAAAATATTTGATCTTGCGGGAGACCTTGTTGATGAATTACACATTAAAGCAATTGGCGGTTTAGATAATGAAGTGGCATGGGATGTATCGCAAATTCAAAGCGGAGCTTATTTGGCTAGAGTTGAAGTTAAAAGCAAGTCCGGTAAAACAGATTCTAAAATAATTAAAATAGCTGTAGTTAAATAAATTTAATATCAAAAAATCAAAGTTTTAATCTTTTGAAATACTATGAAAAAAATTCTCTTTATTTCAACGATCTTATTCATTTTCAATAATTATTTGTTTGCTCAGTTTAATGATTATGAACCCGATTTCAATTGGTATACAATTAAGGGTAAGCATTTTTATGTCCATTATCATGAAGGAGCCGAGCGAACTGCAAAGACTGTGCTGAAAATAGCCGAAGAGGTTTGGGGACCGTTAACTTCGCTTTACCAATACGAACCCGGAATAGTTCATTTTGTTATAAAAGACATTGACGATTATTCGAATGGTGCTACTTACTTTTTTGATAATAAAATAGAAATTTGGGCTTCTGCTCTGGATTATGATTTGCGAGGATCTCATAATTGGCTTCGTAATGTGATTTCCCATGAGTTTACGCATATGGTTCAAATTCAATCTGCAATGAAATTAAACCGGTCGATTCCTGCTTTCTATTTACAGTTTTTAAATTACGAAGATAAAAGACGTCCCGATATTTTATATGGTTTTCCTAATGTAATTGTTTCTTATCCGTTGGCAACAATAAATGTACCGGCTTGGTTTGCTGAAGGTACAGCTCAATATATGAGAAAAGATTTTAATTACGATAATTGGGATACTCATAGAGATATGATTCTGCGCTCTTATGCATTGGATAACAATATGCTTACGTGGAATCAAATGGGAGTTTTTAGTAAAACCAGTTTAGGAAACGAGTCGGTTTATAATTCCGGTTTCGCACTTACGCGGTATATATCTCAAAAATACGGTGAAGATAAATTAAGAAAGATTTCTCAAAAGCTCGGCAAATTTTCAAACTTTACTATCGATGCTGCTTTTAAAGATGCGTTGGGGAAAGACGGAAATGAAATTTATGATGAATGGTCAAATTTTGTTAAAAACGATTATGCTAAAAGAATTAAGAAGGTAAAAGATAATTTAGTCGTAGGTAAAATTATAGCAAAAGAAGGGTTCGGAAATTTCTACCCGATATTTTCGAAAGATGGTTCGAGAGTGTATTATATCTCAAACAAGAACGGTGATTATTTTTCTTTATCCGGAATTTACGAATACAACCTTAAGACAAAGAAAAGTAAGTTAATTAAAACAGGTGTGCGTTCTTCTCTTAGTTTAACACCGGACGGGAAAAAATTGATTTATGCAAAGCTTAGTGAAGATAATCCCAGCTGGCGTAATATTCATGATTTATATATTTATGACTTATCATCTGAGAATGAAATAAGACTAACCCACGGTTTAAGAGCAAATAATCCTTCTCTATCAAATGATGGGAAAAAGATAGTTTTTCTCTTTCAAAAAGACGGAACCTCAAATTTAGGAACTGTTGATATTACCGGGAAAAATTTCAGACAATTAACTTTCTTTCAACACGGAGAGCAAGTTTTTAATCCTAAATTTTCGCCGGACGGATCATTTGTTGTATTCGGGTATTCTTATAAAGAAGGTAGAGATATTGCCAAAGTTAAAACCGACGGTTCCGGATTTTCATTTTTAATCAAAACTGATGCAGATGAAAGAAATCCCGTTTTCGGCGATAACGGGCAATTCTATTTCGCTTCCGATAAAACGGGTATTTTTAATATTTACAGCTGCAATTTAAATAATAAAGTATCAAAGCAATTTTCAAATGTTATAGGCGGCGCTTACATGCCTGCAATTAATAAGAATGGTGATATAGTTTATGCCGGATATAATTCAACAGGATATAAAATATTTTACTTGCCGGTAGCCGAACAAAAAGCTGTTGATCCGTCTGCTAAATATGTTTGGACGAACGACCCGCCCTTGGGAAAAGATAAACCGAATGGCGATATAAATAAATTTAATCTTAATGCATTGCACAACTATGACGATTTTACTCTGCCGGATTATAAACCGGAAAAATACTCGGGCTTTTTTACCCGTTTAACGTTTTTGCCTTTTATAAGATATGATAATTACAACACCTCAAATTCTTTTGTTGATAAAATAAAACCGGGTTTATATGTCGGCTCAACAGACATGTTAAATCGTTACAGTTTATTTGCGGGCGGAGATATCAATACAAGAATGGAAAGAGATTTATTTTTGGTATTCGAGTATAGGAATAAATTGCCTTTGCTTTACGATCTAGGATTGAAACCATCATTATCTCTCGAGCTTTACAGCGTTAGCAGAAAATCGGATGCGGAATTGCTTTTTGGAATTGATCGTACAACAAACCCGCCTACTTTTGAAAATTCTGTAAATACCGATGTTACATATAATTTATTCGAAGTTGATTTAGCAGCTAAACATAAAATATTTTCGAGAGGTAACGAAGTTGAATTTAGATTTACTTATAGTGATTATTCTGCTTCATTAGGTAGTTTTGTGATTCCTAACTCGCGGCAATTATATCCAAGTACAAGTGATGAATACTTTATTGGTCGGAAATTACAACTAAAATATACTCATAAACATTTTTTGCCTAATGTAGATGCGGATATAAATCCGGTTGGCAGAGATGTTGAATTTACATATAATTACGAGTTTAATAAATATAATCCTGATAGCGAATACCAGGCAGAGAATGGTGTGTTAGTACCAATATTTAAAAAATTTAATTTTCATAGAGTTGAATTAAAATGGGCTGAACATTATCCGATTGCAAAAGGTCATACATTAACAGCTAAATTAAGGGGCGCTGCTATATTGGGAAATACCGTACCTGACTTTTTTGATTTTTATCTCGGCGGACTTGTAGGAATGAAGAGCTATCCGTTTTACTCTATTAGTGGAAATAGAGTAGGCTGGTTAAATTTTACATATCGTTTTCCATTATTTACTAACATCGATACGAGAATAGGTCAAGTTTATTTAGATAAGATTTTCTTTTCTGTTTATGGTGACTTGGGAGATGCGTGGAATGGTAAATTTCCGAAATTATCAAATTTCAAAAAAGG
>CBEVZC010000244.1:0-3383 GCA_965554225.1 uncultured bacterium
ATTTTAGCTGGTTGCAGTTATTAATTTCCTTATATTGTATACAAATGCGGCCATTATGAATTCAAATCTGTTCCGCTTTAAGTCATAATAACTGCACCGCCCATAGTTAAGGATTCGTTTCATATAAGCAAAGGGTCTTTCAACTTTGTTCCTTACTGTTGAGAGTAATTTATTAAGTTTTATCTCCGCTTGACTCAAAGCTTTATTGCGATATCCTTTAGCCAAGATGCCATCAAAAATATTTTCCCTTTCCAGTTTCTTTCGTCTTTTTTTGTTTGCATAGCCTTTGTCGGCAAATACAGCTTCTTCTGTGTAGTCAACCAACTGATCAAAGGCATTTGAATCGTGAAGGGAAGCTTTCGTAAACTCGACAGATTTGATAACCTCGCTGTCTTCATCCATTGCAATATGACCTTTATAACCATAGTAGGTTTTACCTCGTTTTTGCGTGAAGTCAGCATCTTTATCCCTATTGCTCCTGGATGTAGCCTGTGCCTGCTTTATTGTTGCGTCGACTATAGTCCTTTTACCAACTATTAGATTTAAGCTTTTTAATTGTTTATTGAATTCGTAAAATAATTTTTTATCCAAATCTAACCGGGCAAACATCTCACGGTACCTGCAGATTGTTGTTTCATCCGGGATTGAATCCATACTGTTTAGATCAAGAAATATTTGAAAGCTTCGTCTATCGGCGATTTCTTCTTCCAGCCTAGGGTCAGAAAGGTTATATATAGTTTGCAAAATAAAGCATTTTACTATTACTTGTAAATCAAAACCCCTTCTTCCTGACGGTGAGTTGTTTTGTTTTTCTTTAGATATTGCTTTATCAATAGGTTCTAAAAGATTCAGCCAGTTTATTTTGGATTTTATTATTTCTAAAGCTTTTTTACTTTGTGTTTTTATGTGTTTATTAAAATTATCATTTGCTGCTGAAGTGAATAAATCGGCATTATTGATTTTATTGCTTCTCATTTTCATCCCTTATTTTTTGCAGCTAATGGTATTTAAATTTTTAACTAATGTCAATTAATTTTTCAGAAGTTTCAATGAATGAATTCAGAAACAAACCAATTCAAAATTCAAAATTAAAAATTCAAAAAAATGGATAAGGATTTAGGAAAAAGATTGTTTGATTTTGCAGTAAGAGTTATAAAATATTGTAGAACTCTTAAAAAGACAAAAGATCATGATGTTGTTCAGTATCAACTTATTAAGTCATCAACATCAAGTGGAGCAAATTATGAGGAAGCTCAATCAGCATCATCAAGAGCAGACTTCAAACATAAAATTGATATTTCACTTAGAGAAATGAGGGAATCTAATTATTGGTTAAGAATTATTCGAGCTGTAGATACTTTGGATGATGAGTTAAATTTTCTAATTAATGAATCAACTGAATTGAAAAAGATTCTTGGATCAATAAGTTCTAAATTGTAATGTAACAAAATTTAATTTTTAATTTTTAATTTTTAATTTGGAATTGAATATGAAAAAAGCACTTATTACCGGCATTACCGGGCAAGACGGAAGTTATTTAACTGAAATTCTAATTGAGAAGGGATACGAAGTTCACGGAATTATCCGGAAAAGCAGCTCATTTAACACCGGTAGAATTGATCATTTATTTAATAATAAAAAAGTTTATAATAAAAAACTATTTCTTCATTATGGCGATTTGGTAGATACCAGCAGTATTCACCGCTTACTTGAAAAAGTTGAACCTGATGAAATTTATAACCTTGCTGCACAAAGTCACGTAAAGGTCTCATTTGAAGTACCTGATTATACGGCTCAAGTTGACGGATTAGGTACATTAAGATTTTTAGATGCAATTAGAGAAGTTGGTTTGAGTAGAAAAGTAAAATTTTACCAAGCATCCACGTCCGAACTGTTCGGAAAAGTTCATGAAGTACCGCAAGATGAAAATACACCTTTTTACCCGCGTTCACCTTACGGTGTTGCAAAATTGTATGGTTTTTGGATTGTAAAAAACTACAGGGAAGCTTACAATCTTTTTGCTGCGAACGGTATTTTATTCAATCATGAAAGTCCGCGAAGAGGTAAAACATTTGTAACGAGAAAAATTAGCGTGGCGGCGGCGAAAATTGTTCTCGGTCTGCAGAAAAAATTGCTGCTAGGTAATTTGGGCGCTAAACGTGACTGGGGCTATGCTCCCGAGTATTGCGAAGGGATGTGGAGAATATTGCAGCAGGAAGAGCCGGAAGATTTTGTGCTTGCAACGGGTGAGACCCACTCGGTAAGGGAATTTTGTAATTTGGCATTTGCAGAATTGGGAGTTGAACTTGATTGGGTAAATGAGAATGAAAATGAAAAGGGAATTGTGAAGTCAATTCAAAATGAAAAATTAAAAATGCTAAAAGAAAATATAAAAGAAGAAAATGGAAGGAAAAATAATTTTGAATTTGACCTTTCTAATTTGAGAACTGGTTCTGTTGTTGTTTCTATTGATTCAAATTATTTCCGTCCGACGGAAGTTGATTTACTGATTGGAAACCCCGTAAAAGCAAAAGAAAAACTGGGATGGGAAGTGAAAACAAGATTCGGTGATTTGGTGAAAATGATGGTAAAAGAAGATTTTGTAAAAATTGCGAAAAGAGGATTCTGAATATAATTATGTGCTTAATACTTTGAGAAACTTGGTGAAAACTTAGTGCGACTTAGTGATACCTTCTTTTGTTTCACAAAGTCCCACAAAGTAAGCGCAAATAACACAATGAAAAAACTTTGAGAGACTTAGTGAAAAACTTGGTGTAACTTAGTGATACATTCTTTTGGTTCACAAAGTACCACAATGAAAAAAATCTTTGAGAAACTTGGTGAAAACTTAGTGTTACTTGGTGATACTTTCTTTTGTTTCACAAAGTCCCACAAAGTAAGCATCCCGCAAAGAGATGCGGGACATGCACCGTACCATAACGAATAACCTTTGAGAGACTTAGTGATACTTTCTTCTACTTTTTCTAAGCCCCACAAATTATTTAAATTATGAACGAAAATGAAATAAGTAAAATTATTCTTGACTCTGCTTTTAAAGTACATTCGGCTTTAGGTACCGGATTATTGGAAAGCGCTTACAAAGAATGTCTGTTTTACGAATTAACGAAAATAGGATTGAAAGTAGAAAAAGAAAAAGCTTTGCCTCTGGTTTATGAAGAAGTAAAATTAGACTGCGGTTACCGGATAGACTTACTTGTAGAACAAAAAGTTGTAATTGAACTAAAAGTTGTAGAAGCATTTAAAGATGTGCACATTGCACAAACATTAACTTACATGAGATTATCAAATTGTAAACTTGGATTGCTCTTAAACTTCTACACAAAATCATTGAAAAATGGAATTAAGCGCTTAATACTTTGAGA
>CBEVZC010000245.1:0-3366 GCA_965554225.1 uncultured bacterium
GAATTATATAAAATATCTTATCTTAAGTGCAATAATCTTCATTTCGTGCAGCAACCCAACCGAGCCGGACAATTTTAACTATGCGCCCAAATCCTACTCCGATACAACTTCTGTTTATGTTCAGGAATTAAACAAGATTATTTTTCCGCTTAGCGGTACTGATCCCGCTTTAAATGATTCCGATCTGTCTCCGCTTGATTTTTTAGGCAGTTCAAGAATTGTTGGTCTTGGCGAAGCAACTCACGGAACGAAAGAGTTTTTTCAGATGAAGTTTAGAATATTTAAGTATTTAGTGGAACATTATAATTTTAAGATATTTGCTTTTGAAACCGATATGGGAGAATCTGTTTATATTGATAGATATATAACACAAGGGATTGGAGATTTGCGGGATTTGATGATTAACAAAATGCACTTCTGGACGTGGCAAACGGAAGAAGTATTTAATTTATTAAAATGGATGCATGATTATAATATCGGTAAATCCGGAACCGAAATGATACATTATCTTGGGGTTGATTGCCAGTTCTTAGATTATCAGCCGGATTTAATTTTAGAATATTTTTTTAAAACGGATCCGGTAATTAAAGAGCAAATTTCCGGTATAATGGATACGATTAAAACAATTTCAAATTTATCTTACAACGGACAAACAAGTTATTTCGCAAATATGTCGATAAATAGAAAATCTGATTTGATCGTCATGCTGCAAACATCAATAAATAAGATGGAAGCAAATAAAAATGATTTGGTTAATAACTCAAATGAATTTGAATTTACCAGTATTAAACAACTCTTGAGAAATATTCAGCAAACTATTGATGTGAAATATTATGAAAATAAAACAAAAGTGAATTATCGAGATCAATATATGGCGGAGAATGCCGAATGGATGGCAAATCTTTTTGGTCCGGATACAAAGGTTGCACTTTGGGCACATAATTTTCATGTTGGAAATACTACTTCCACTATGGGTTCAATACTTAAAAACGATTTGTTAGACAATTATCAGATTGTTTCATTTAGTTTCTCCAAAGGTTCATTTCAAGCAATAGGAAAGGAGGGACTGAGCTACACAATTCTAAAAAATCATACAATTACTACTATTCCCGTAAAATATTCTATAAACTATTATTTATTCAATGCCCGTTATGACAATTTTATATTGCGTACTAAAGACATTCCGAAAAATTCCGAACTTTATCAATTCACCTCGGGACCTCATAAGTTTTTATCAATCGGTGCAGCATATGATGGAAATCTGGATGATTATTATTCTACGATCATATTAAATAATTTTACAGATGTGATGATTAATATTGATTTTACGAACGCTGCAAGAAGAATTAGTAAATTTTAGGTATAATGACTTTAATAATAGAGAAAAGCCCAACTTTTTGAAAAAGTTGGGCTTTTACATTCCTCACGCCAAAGGCTAAAAGCAAACCAGCGAAGTATATGTCATTACGTTTTCGACGAAGGAGAATACCGGTTTATCCCTTTGGGGAATCTCATAAAAGAACTAAATAGGAGATGCCGGTATTACCTCAAATCATGCACCAAGATTATGTCATACGTAGGCAAACCGGCATGACAAGACACTTGTCATTGCGGTTTCGACAAAGGAGAATACCGGTTTATCCCTTTGGGAAATTTCAACACTATATTTTAATAATCATAGAAAAAATATTTGCTCAAACAAAAATTAAACATCTCTTTTATTTTAATCTTCGTAGATTAGTCAAATTCTAATTATATTTAATTCCAAATTTTTATATTAATTTTCACCGTAATATTCAGGATAAATCGGAAAGTAATTATGGAAGATAAAATTAAAAAGCTCAACAACTTAAGAGAATCCGCAAAACTTGGCGGCGGTAAAAAACGGATTGAATCCCAGCATAAAAAAGGCAAATTAACGGCGAGAGAAAGAATTGAACTCTTAGTAGACGAAGGAAGTTTTGATGAAACCGATATGTTTGTTACTCATCGCTCAAATGAATTCGGATTGGAAAAACAAAAAATATTGGGTGACGGTGTGGTTACCGGCTTTGCCACAATTGACCAAAGACCCGTTGCTTTGTTTAGTCAGGACTTTACCGTTTTCGGCGGCTCACTCTCCGAGGCTCATGCGGAAAAAATTGTTAAAATTATGGATATGGCAATGAAGCTGGGTATTCCAATAATTGGACTTAATGATTCAGGCGGTGCGAGAATTCAAGAGGGTGTTGTAAGTCTTGGCGGATATGCAGATATATTCTTAAGAAATACACTTGCATCCGGAGTGGTTCCACAAATTTCAGCTATACTTGGTCCGTGTGCAGGCGGAGCTGTTTATTCCCCGGCTATTACTGATTTTATTTTTATGGTTAAAAACTCAAGCTATATGTTTGTCACAGGTCCTAATGTTGTAAAAACCGTAACTCACGAAGAAGTTTCTTTTGAAGATTTGGGCGGCGCCGATACTCATTCGTCAAAAAGCGGAGTTGCACATTTCAACTATGATAACGAACCGGAAACTCTGGAAAATATAAGAAAACTTATGAGCTATATTCCTTTGAACTGGAAAGATACCGCTCCAGAAAAGGAATTTGATTTTAATCAAGATTTAACTGTTCCAAAGCTTAATGAAATTATTCCGGATAATCCGAACAAACCTTATAACATGCACGATGTAATAAATCTGCTTTTAGACGACAGCGAATTTCTTGAAGTACATAAAAATTTCGCAGAAAATATAATTGTGGGTTTCGGCAGAGTTGGCGGAGTTTCAATTGGAGTAATTGCGAATCAGCCTTCTGTATTTGCGGGAGTTTTAGATATCAATTCCTCTACAAAAGCAGCAAGATTTGTAAGATTTTGCGATGCGTTTAATATTCCTATTATGGTTCTGGAAGACGTTCCCGGCTTCCTTCCCGGTACAGACCAGGAATGGAACGGTATAATTAAAAACGGCGCAAAACTACTTTTCGCATTTGCCGAAGCAACCGTTCCTAAAGTAACCGTAATAACGCGTAAAGCTTATGGCGGCGCTTATGATGTGATGAACTCCAAACACATCCGCGGAGATTTTAACTTTGCTTGGCCATCCGCTGAAATTGCCGTAATGGGACCGAAAGGAGCCGTAGAAATTATTTTCAAAAAAGAAATTCAATCGGCTGAAAACCACGAAGAAGAATTAGAAAAGAAACTCTCTGAATACACAGAAAAATTTGCCAATCCTTATATTGCCGCAGAACGCGGTTATATAGATGATGTAATTACACCAAGCGAAACCAGACTAAAATTGATTAAAGTATTTCAATTACTAAAAACTAAAGTGGATACGAATCCGAAAAAGAAACATTCTAATATACCTTTGTAAGG
>CBEVZC010000246.1:0-3359 GCA_965554225.1 uncultured bacterium
AATAGATTTTTCAGTCTTGATCTTTTACATACTTTTCTATCAAGAGAAAAGTATGCGCATACATATTTCAGTATCTGCTATTTTTTGTCATGCTGAACTTGATTCAGCATCTCTCTTAGATTCCCCCGTAAAAAAAGCGGAGTAAACTCCTCAAGTCGGAATGATATATAATAAAATTATGAATATTTTACGTAACGTGAGTTAATAAGTATGCAAAAATGAATATATTTTAATTGCATTTAATATCATTTGAAGTGATATATTTATAAAAATCTTTTAAATTAAGTTACAGCAAACTCCATAGAAGTGATATAGATAATTTCTGCAAAATATAAAGTCATCATAATTTCCCTGATATTTTATCATTGTGAAGGCTATGTATCAACTCTAAATAAAAATAGAAATTTTGCTGACTTATAGAAATGAGAGTTAATAATTGTTTACATTTTAATACTTATTAATTGGAAGGAAATATGACTGCCGGTATTGATATTTTAATTTCATTTTCACTTTATCTGATTCTTATGCTTGCAATTGGATGGTATTATTACAAAAGAACAAAAAATTTATCCGATTATATCCTTGGCGGACGGAAACTAAATATTTGGGTTACTTCTTTAAGCGCTCAGGCATCCGATATGAGCGGCTGGCTCTTGCTCGGTTTACCTGGTTATGCTTATCTTGCCGGCATAGAATCTGCATGGCTGCTTTTAGGTTTACTGGTCGGGACTTATATAAATTGGAAATTTGTTGCTCAGAGATTGCGCAAATATACTCAAATTGCCGGTGATTCAATAACGCTCCCGGATTATTTCCAAAACAGGTTCAGAGCAAAATCTAATCTTTTAAGAATATTTTCAGCTCTTTTTATTCTAATCTTTTTTCTTATTTATACTGCATCGGGATTTGTAGCCGGTGCAAAATTGTTCAATACCGTGTTTGGATTGCCCTATACTCTTGCTTTAGCTGTAGGAGTTTTTGTAATCATCTCGTATACGTTTCTCGGTGGTTTTATGGCTGTCAGCTGGACTGATGTTGTGCAGGGTTCAATAATGTTTTTTGCAATAATCATAGTCCCGGTTTTAGGAATATTTGCTCTGGGAGGTCCTGAAGCAGCTTTCCAAACTATTATGATGAAAAATCCTGAATATATTAATTTCTTCACTAACTCAAAAGGTAGTCAACTTTCTTTTACAGTTATAGTTTCATTACTTGCTTGGGGGCTTGGTTATTTTGGGCAGCCTCATATCTTAGCAAGATTTATGGCAATAGAACATTCATCGCAAATTAAAGATGCGCGGAAAATTGCAATGACTTGGGTTGTAATTTCGCTGTTTAGCGCAGTTATTTTAGGAATGATAGGATTTGCATATTTAGAACCTCCTTTATCAAAAGTTGCATCCGAAACGGTATTTATGGTAATGGTTCATAAATTAGTAAGTCCTATTTTTGCAGGTGCACTGTTATCGGCAATTCTTGCTGCGGTAATGAGTACTGCGGATTCTCAGTTACTGGTAGCATCTTCTGCGTTTACGGAAGATTTATATAGAGCTTTCTTAAGAAAAAATGCTTCCCAAAAAGAACTTGTTCTTGTAGGTAGAATAGCCGTTTTGGTAATTGCAGTTCTGGCATTCTTAATTGCCCTTAATCCAAATTCAAGTGTTTTAGAATTAGTTGCTTATGCATGGGCAGGATTCGGTTCGGCTTTCGGTCCTGTTATATTATTTTCACTCTATTGGAAAAAAATGACAGAAAAAGGCGCTATCGCAGGAATTGTAGTTGGAGGTCTTACGGTTTTAATTTGGAAACAGCTTTCCGGAGGATTATTCGATTTGTATGAAATGATTCCGGGTTTTATTTTTGCATCTTTAGCTGTTTGGATAGTTAGTAAATTAGATAGACCGCCTGAATTGGTAATTTTAGATGAATTTAACAGCTTAAATGAAATAGATGTTTAGTTTTTATTACGGATTAGAGATTTAATGTTCTTCAATCTCTAATGAATTATTATAAAATCCGTTTTTATAACAGAAACAGCGAAACTATAAGTAAAAATAAATAGAAAGAAATTAAACCGAAAATTAATGTTTTTCGGTTTTTGGTTTTTTTCTGAATTAACTGATCCTCTAATATTAGATTTTTGCTTACAAAATCTTTACTAACAACGTCCCAGCGTTTTGGGTTTAGAGAATTTTCCATAGGTTTTGATCCCCGTCTTTTACTGCTAAAAAATTTAAGAAATTAGTTTTTTGTTAATTTTTCCAACAATTTTTCATTGTTTTTAGGAAATAACCGGTATAAAATATTTACTAAAGCAAACAATAAAAAGAGAATAACTATACTCAAATAATCAATTTCTACCATAATACTTTCCTCTTAAAATTTCTTGATTTAATATATATATTTTTTTAAAACATTGCAAGTAAATAAGTTAGAAAATTTAGATAAAGTAGATTACCAGCAAGCTACTCTAACTCATTGAGTTCTGGTAAAAATATTGTGTAAGTGATAGTAGTTTTTAAATAGACTAAAAGTGATAGTGATGGATTGAAAAAGTTGGAGGAGAAAAAACGAATTCTTCTCCTCAAATGATGATTTACTGCTTTATACTAAAAATTGCAGATTCCTTGTTAGGATAAATATCAAATACCTCATTTAAACTTGTATTGGATAAGGATACCGGCATATTTTGAGTATTTGCAACTAGTTTAAACTTCCCATTTAATGAGTTTATTTTTTTCAAAATGAGTATCATTGATCCCATAAAAGCAGAATCTATCATTTTGCATTTAGTGATGTTTAAGATGATTTTTCGGTTACCGTTCTCTATTACTTCTGCAGCAAAATCTTTAAAACGAGTCGATTCATATGCTGTTGCTCTATCTAAATTTATTATAATTTCGGTAATACCTTCCTCAAAATTGGGATTAAGTGTAAACCATTCTTTTGAAACCGATTGGAAGTTTTGACCCCCAAGCAATATTCTTGCGGAGCTTCTTCCGCGAGTTAAATAATTTTTCATTTTTCCACCTCAATTATGTAATTTTTTAATCACAATTAAATTAAAGTGAAACATAAAATCAGTGTGCTGCGTCATGCATGTGATACAGCGCAACATATTGAAAACACTG
The DNA here is from genome assembly GCA_965554225.1 of uncultured bacterium. Classification (GTDB taxonomy): domain Bacteria; phylum Bacteroidota; class Ignavibacteria; order Ignavibacteriales; family Melioribacteraceae; genus BMS3ABIN04. Next base: position 3,132 of record CBEVZC010000246.1, read on the forward strand.
ATCTTAACAACTGCGTAGAAACTTTAAGCGGGTTCGTTGTCATCACATTGAGATGTTAAATATTTTGCACGTGGCCATTTTTCGAAAGAGAAAATGTTAAAAAAAATTAAAATGGTAATGGTTCATTATAAATTAGTCCAATATAAAAAGGTTGTTTTTCGTTAACCCACGTTTTCAAACTTGGGAATAAAAGATAAAAGGAAACCTTGTTTTAACGGTTTAAACCGT
>CBEVZC010000247.1:0-3327 GCA_965554225.1 uncultured bacterium
TTATCAGGAATAACATGAACTTTTTTATCACTCATTTATCCTCCCATTTCAGACATAAAGAATTATATTCCATTATTTTTTATCGTTATTCAGCTTCTTTATATACCCTTACATAATCTACAACCATACTCTGTGGAAACGGAGTTTCACTGGTCGGGAACCCAACGTAACTACCTCCAACGGCAAGATTTAACAAAATATAGAATGGATGATCGTATACCCATTCACCGGTTACATCATCAGGTGTTATCTCTTGATACAAAGTTTTATCAACAAAAAAATGTATATAATCAGGGCCCCATTCAATTGCAAAGATGTGATAATCAACATCAAACCTTGATTTTTCTAATCCGAAACTTTTTGTAATTGAAGCACCGGCTGAATAACCTGGACCGTGAACGGTGCCGTTAACAAGACTTGTCTGTTGTCCACGATATTCCATAATATCGATTTCGCCACATTGTGGCCAGGGATTTTCATCAATATCAGCTCCTAGTAACCAGAAAGCAGGCCAGAGTCCCGGACCGTAAGGTAATTTTATTCTTGCTTCAAAACGGCCATATGCTTGATCAAATAATCCTTTAGTTTTTATTCTTCCAGATGTAAATCCTGATCCGGCAAATGATTCGTTTCTTGCCGTTATTACAAGATTTCCATTACCGTCAAGTGAAATATTATCCGGTTTATCTGTGTAATATTGAAATTCACCATTACCCCAACCATTATCACCTGTCCCTATATCATATGACCATTTTGATTGATCAGGAGCTTGGTTTGCCTCACCATTGAAATTATCTTCCCATACTAATTCCCAATTTCTTTCTACTATTTCTGTAGAGTTTGTACAACTCCACAAAATAAGAAGTATGGCTAATAGCGGGATACTATTCCTAAAAATTGATTTAAACAATTTCATACATTCTCCTAAAGATTTATTTTAGTTTTATTTATATTTCCAACACTTAATCTTTTATTTAGTAAATTATGCCCACTGAATATTTCTTTAAGAGCGAGAGTAGCTGCTCCAATGGCAGTAGACTTTGTTCCCAATTTACTAGATATAATTTCCGTCGATTTTACTGATGGAACAAGATTAGTATCATTTACTTTTTTTCTTACGGGATCGAGCAATAAATCACCAACTCTTGATAAACTTCCTCCTACTATTATCAGACTAGGATTGATAATATTAACTAATGAAGATATAGCAATACCTAAATATTCAGATGCTTCTTGCACAATACGCAACGCAAGTTCATCACCTTTTAAGGCTGCCTTTTCAATCATTCTAATTTTTAGTAAACCATTATTCAACATAGTTTCAGGATAAGAAGAGAGGAGAGATTTAGCTCTTAACTCTAGAGCCCACGAACTTAAATATGTAGTAAGACATCCTTTAAGACCACATCCACATTGATTTCCATTAAAGTTAATTGACATATGGCTAATTTCACCTGCAATACCTTTAGAACCTCTGTAAATTTGGCCTCCTAAAATATAACCTGCACCAATTCCATTTGCTATTTTGATATAAATTAAATCATCAACTCCTCGTCCTACACCCCACCAATGTTCAGCTAAAGCTCCAAGATTTGCGTCATTATCAACGAACACTGGTACATCAAAATATGAGGTCAATTTAAGCACTCCACTTTCACCCCCCCAACCCGGAATAATACTCTTAGAAAGGGATTCGGGATGCATAGGATCGACTGGACTTGGAAAAGCTATACCAATGCTCATAAGATTATTTTTATCTAAATGAAGATCATTTAAACATTGATTGCATAATTCAATCGCCAATTCCCAAGTCCCTTCTTGATCATCACGTACATTATGTTTTACTTCATACCAATTTAGTAACTTACCCCTTAAATTTACTAGAGCAACAGAAATATGAGTTGCCCCAATATCAAGACCAAAAATAATTTTAGCATTATCGTTAAATTCTAAAAGAATTGGGCAACGTCCACCACTAGAAACTCCGCTTCCAATTTCATTAATAAATCCTGTATCAAGAAGATTTTTGATTTCTTCAGTAACAGTAGAACGAGAGATATTAAGTTTTTTTGCAATATCTGCCCTGGAAATTTGATGCTCACTCCAAATTAAACGTAATATATAATCACTTAGTGATTGCTCTTTGTAATTATCTATGCTGCAATTACCAATACTTAGAGTTATATTTTTATTTTCTTTCATAATTATGAATTTATAATTATTATACTCATTACTTATAAAAATAAAAATTGTCGATATAAACAGTTGTAGCACCCGTTGGTTGACCAACCAATATGTATTGTGCCAGATGACCTCTTGTTGTTAGATTAGTAAAGTCACTTAATGGGATATCCAGACTTACCCACTCACCTTGATTTGGATTAGAAATATCATACTGATGTTCTACATCATCTCCGCCTCCATCATAAACTCCGTTGGCTCCAAAATCAACCAGTTTAATTCCAAAAGATGTGAAATCAGCAGACCAAATATCTAAATGTACATATGTCATGCCGGTTGCATCAATTGTGTTTGCTTCTGTAACTATTCCAACAAAATCTAAAGCCGAATATTTTTTAGCTGCATTTCCAGCTATTGTAACATCCTCGAGAACTGCTGAGGACCAATCGGTTCTCCAACTATCCACAGTTACATCAGTATATGCATCGCTAAACAATGAAATTACATCTGCAGAGTTCTGTGTTGGTGTTGGTGCAGGAACAGTCGGTTCAGTCGGATTTCCACCGCCACCGCTTTTATAGAAATAAATATTGTCTATATATACATCACCATTTCCATCGAATTTAAATTGTATCAGATCAGCCAGATCGACCGGAGAAAAAGATGATAACGGAATATCTATGCTTGACCATCCGCTGGTTGGAACACTTACAGAATATGGAGTTTCAACTGGACCATTACTAATTAAAGAAACATTTAAAGTTGTTGAATTTGCTGTATATACATCAATATGTAAATTTTCCATCGAAGAAACATCTTGAGAACCAGCAAGTTCAATTCCCTGATAGTTAAGACCCATCATCTGCAGAGTATTATTACCTGAAATTGATACTTCTGATGTCGCTGTTGCTTGTCCCCAATCCGGATTTAAGTTAGTTCCATCAAGGTTAGTGTAAGCATCGCTGAATACGGAAATTACATTTGCAGCATCCTCTGTTGGTGTTGGAGCCGGACTTGTTGGTGTGATTGGATTTCCTCCACCGCCGCTTTTATAGAAATAAATATTGTCTATATATACATCACCATTACCTTCGAATTTAAATTGTATCAGATCAGCCAGATCGACCGGAGAAAAAGATGATAACG
>CBEVZC010000248.1:0-3286 GCA_965554225.1 uncultured bacterium
TTTAACTCCGGCTTTTTTTGTAGCAATTGCATATATATTTCCTAAAAATTTTCATTCTTATTCAAGAAAAGTTTCATTTTTTTTAATTTTATTCGGAATTCCGATATTATTTCTAATCCTCTCATTTCCTAATTTCCAAATTCAACTTTTACCGCTAAATAATTATTCGAAGATTTATTACTACAAATTTATTTATAACTTAGATTTTCGGTTTTTCGGATTAGTTCTGATTTCACTTATTTATGTGGTTTGGGGAAGTATAGTTTTATACACTAAAATAAAAAAACTTAAAACCATTAAACAAAAAAAGCAGGCTAAGTTTTTTCTTTACGGATTCCTAATCATACTTTTTTTATACCTGCTTATTAATTCTTTCCGATCATCATTTGAACCAACTTTATCTTTCTATTCATTATCTACCCTGTTAACCTTTTTAATAAGCACTTTCTTTTTGTTTGCAATTCTCAGATACCATTTTTTAAATATAAAACAAATAATTAAAGGTGGAATTACATATTCTCTACTTTCTTCTGCTGTATTGGCAGTTTACTTTATAATAATTTTGGGCTTAGGTAAAACAATTGCAGATGTTTTTAACATTAATTCTTATTTCTTTGGCGGAGCAATATTAATAATTTTAGTTTTCTTAATAAGACCATTAGAGATTCGTTTGCAGAACTTGGTAGATCGGTTTCTTAATAGAGATATAATTGAGTATCGGCATAACTTTTTTACATTTTCCCGCCAAATGCAAAATTATTTACCGGAAGATGTCTTTTTCGAAAAACTTCAATCTTTTATAGAAACAAATTTCAAATTGAAAAACGCTTTTATATATATCTATAATCCGGAGACTAAAGAATACAGTCCAACAAAAAGTAATAAGTTAGATTTAACTTTAGATAAGAGTGATGGTTTTATAAAAGAAATATTTAAGCACAGAAAAGCAATTGAGTTTTACGAGTTAAAATATTCCAGATCTAACAATGAATTAAATAAAAAATTAATCTCAAACAAAATAAACGTTGTAATTCCGTTAATATTTGAAAACAAATTGCTTGCAATAATTATGCTTTCGGAAAAAAAATATCAAAAAGAATTTACTTCGGATGATTTGGAAGCGCTCTCCATATTTTCCAACGAAGTTGCCCTGGCATACCAAAGGAATTTAATGATAGAAGAAATTAAGGAAAAGACAAAAGAAGAATATGAGCTGGAGAAATTGGCTGCGCTCGGTCAGTTAACTGCCGGTGTTGCGCATGAAATTAGAAATCCTCTGAACACAATATCAATGTCTGCTCAAACTTTGCTACGAAAGAATTTGGAAAAAGACCAGCAGAATGAATTAATTTATTACATTTCGGATGAAGTTGACAGGCTGGAAAGAACATTAAAGGATTTTCTAAAACTCTCAAAATTTCGAAATCCTAATATTACAACTGTTGATTTGGATAAATTGCTGGACAAGGTTATAATTAATATTGAATCGAAGGGTGATTGCAGCGTAGTTTTAAAAAAGCAAATTGACGGCAATAACATTCAATTAGAAACGGACAGAGATTTACTTTTTCAAGTACTTCTTAATCTCGGGTTAAATGCATTTGAGGCAATTAAGGAAAGAATTAAGAAAAATAATAATTTTAACTGCGAGGATGGGGAAATACAATTTAATATTATAAGGAAAAGCCGCGGCATCATAATTAAAGTGGTTGATAACGGAATTGGGATGGAAGACAAAGACAAAAATTCTGTTTTTAACCCGTTTTTTACAACCAAAGAAGAAGGTACCGGCTTGGGATTGTCTATTGCTCATGGTATAATTGAAAGTTTAAAAGGCAAACTTGAATTCAATTCCGAATTTGGCAAAACCGAATTCATAATTGAACTTCCGCAAACAGCAAAAAAACAAGAAAGAGATTAAAATGGATATAACAACACCAACAATTTTAATTGTAGATGATGAAGAAAGGGAAAGAAAAATATTAAGCATGGAATTAAGCGATAAGTATAAAGTTCTGCTTGCACAAAACGGGAAGGAAGCTGTAACTCTTCTTAACAAAAATAAAGTTCATCTTGTTCTTACTGATTTAAAAATGCCGGATATGAGCGGGATAGAACTACTTGAACATATCCAAAAGCATCACAAAAGTATTCCCGTTATAATTGTTACGGCATTCGGAAGTGTTGAAAACGCCGTGGAAGCAATGAAGCTTGGCGCTCTTGATTATATGTTAAAACCGCTCAAAATTGACGAACTGGAAGCTTTGATTGAAAAATCGCTTAATTTTGGTCGCTTGTTAGATGAAAATATCCGGTTAAAAGAGCAGTTAAAAAAATACGAGGGATTTAACGAGATTATTTCGATTAACCCTAAAATTAAAGAACTGTTAGATACAATAACTCATGTTGCAAAAACACCGGCAACAATTTTAATTGAAGGTGAATCCGGAACAGGAAAACAATTGTTTGCTCAAGCGGTTCACTATTTAAGCGATCGTGCCGATCAAGCGTTTGTTGAAATAAACTGCGGCGCTATTCCTCATGACTTATTGGAAAGCGAATTGTTTGGTCATGAAAAAGGGGCTTTTACCGGCGCTGTAAATATGAAAAAGGGAAAATTTGAATTGGCTGACGGCGGGACTCTGTTTTTAGACGAAATTGGCGAATTACCCATGGACCTTCAAGTAAAATTATTGCACGTAGTTGAAAGTCAGAAGTTTACCAGAGTTGGTGGAACAACTTACCTAAAGACCGACGTTAGAATTGTTGCTGCAACAAATAGAAATTTAAGTGAAGAAATCCGGAAGAATAATTTTAGACAGGATTTATATTACCGGCTTAAAGTTGTTTATCTGCACATTCCGGCTCTACGAGAGAGGACGGAAGATATTCCGATACTGGTGAATCATTTTCTTGAGAAGCATAAAGATTTGAATGCCATAAAACAGTTGAAAGTTTCGGATAGAGCTTTTGATATGTTGAAATCTTACAAGTGGCCAGGAAATATAAGGGAATTGGAAAATGTAGTACAGCAAGCTATGATACTTGCCGGAGACGGGATAATTAAACCGGAATTACTGCCGAGCGAAATTGTTGATTCATATGAAATTAACGAGGAATATATTCCTCTCACAAAAATTGACTTACAAGAGTTCAAGAAAAAGCAAACGGAAAATATTCTTGAAAATATAGAGTATAAATTTTTGATTAGTCTTTTGGAATCAACCTCGGGCAACATAACCAGAGCGGCAGAAAAAAGCGGTTATGACAGAAGACAAATACAAAA
>CBEVZC010000249.1:0-3254 GCA_965554225.1 uncultured bacterium
CCATTTCATGCCCGCCAGGATTTAAGTGCCTAAGCATTATACCGATTTTCATCATTGCCTCCCATTCATATTATTTAAACTATCCTAAATAATTAATAGAATAAAACGGAGAAAATTTCAAAAATATTTAGGATGAAAATCCCAACCCAGCTATAATGCAAAATTAAATAAAATTAAGCAAAAAGTATATAATAAATTTAAACATCAATCATTTGATTTATATACTCTGTTATAGGATTGTTTAAATTAAAAATAATGCAAATAACCCTTTAATAAAGGGATAAATATCACTTATTATAAAATTACTTTATGGAATAAGTTTCTATGCGGAACGTTTTAGTAACATCAGACCGTCAATAAAATCCTTAGTTGACTCAATAGATTCATTCTCAAAATAAAGACGATACCAAATTTCCAAGTTAAGTAAAATCCAAAGTCTGAAATTATGGTCCTTTTTACCTGATAAATGTTCATCGAGCAACTGTTCAACATAGGATTTATTGAAAATACCCAATTCAATAAAACGTGACCGGCTGAAAAGATTTTTAAGAAAGCCGGCTAATTCGGATCTCATCCAAAGAGCTATGGGAAAACCGAATCCCTGTTTCTCCCTATAAATGAGTTCTTTCGGAAGATAACGGGAGGCAACCTTTTTTAAGATATATTTTAAATTTTTACCTTTTAATTTTAATTCGCCAGGGATAGAAGCGGCATATTCCACAAGTTTATAATCAACCAATGGAGATCTGCTTTCAAGCGAATGCGCCATAGACATTCGATCAACTATCATAAGCAGATGATCAGGCATACGAGTCATTAAATCGGTGTAAAGCATTCTATCTACTAATTCACTTACGTTATTTGAATCAAAAAATCGTAAAATTTTCGAAATAGAATCGTAATCTTCAACCTTAGAACGAGCTTCTCCGGTAAAGAGCTTTTGCTTGGCATCCTGAGTAAACCTAAGAAAACTCATACTTTGAGCGTACCGGTCTCCGTGATCGTACAGAGACATTTCATTTAACCATGCGGCTTTTTGGGCAAAGCTTTTATAACCAAATGATTCGGGAATTTTATCTGTAATTTTTTTTATAACGGATTTTCTTACCCATGAGGGTAAAATTTTATAGTAATCAACAATTTTATTACCGGCAAATCTATCGTATCCGGCAAAATTTTCATCCCCGCCATCTCCGCCAAGTACAACTTTTACATGTTCACTTGCGACTTGTGAAACCAAGTAAACCCCAACACCGAATGGGTCGGAAGGTTCGTCCATATGATAAATCATCGAAGGAATTAAGTGAATCAGATCTGCTTCAACAATTTTGTTGTGAGGATCTAGTTTATATTTATCAGATACCATCTTTGCATACGGTAATTCATTGAATCCCTGTTCTTTAACGCCTATTGAAAACGTAGGAAATGATTTACCCGTCAGTTCGGCAACCATTGCAGTGATGGTACTTGAATCAATCCCTCCGCTTAAAAATGTACCAACCGGAACATCACTTAGCAAATGCATCTTTGTCGTTTCAAGAAGAAGATTGTTTAATCCCTCTTCAATTTCATTTTCATCTTTGGGAAGTTTATCTTTGAAATCCAAGTCCCAATATCTATGAATTTTAATTTTATCATCTTTCCAATAAAGCCAAGATGCAGCAGGAAGTTTGCGAATATTCTTGAATAGCGAGTATTGATCGGGCATAAACCTAAGCGATATATAATGCCAAAGTCCGTCAAGATCAATTTCAGGCTTTACCAAATCCGATTTAAGAACGGCTTTTACTTCCGATGCAAAAACTAAAATTCCGTTCTTCTTAAAAAAGAAAAGCGGTTTTTGCCCCATATGATCTCTGGCAATAAATAAACTTCTATCCTTAGTATTCCAGATAGCAAAAGCAAACATTCCCCGTAAATGTTTAACGCAGTCCTTTCCGTATTCTTCATAAAGATGTAGAATAACTTCAACATCGGTTGTTGTTTTGAATTTGTGTCCGGACTTAATAAGAGAATCTCTAAGTTTAGGACTATTATAAATCTCACCGTTGCAGATTAGCTGCAAAGAATTATCTTCATTTGAAATTGGCTGTGTACCGGTGCTAAGGTCATTTATACTTAACCTTCTTTGTCCCAACGAAATATATTTATCCGAATAGTATCCTTCTTCATCAGGTCCGCGATGAGTAAGTACTCTTGTAATATCTTTAATTATTTCATCTGAGTGTGGAGCTATTATTCCGGTTATTCCGCACATAAAATTTTTCTAAAATTATTTTATAAATTATTTATTTCAAAAACCCTTCTTTCTTATACCACTCAAAAGTTTTCTTTAATCCTTCATCTAAACCTATTCTTGGTTTATAGCCTAAATCCTTTTTTGCCCTATCAATTTTAAAAGCGCGGTTCTGACGGTACCAGTCAACTCTTCTTGGGAAAATAGGCGGTGTAATGCCAAGAGGTTTACAAATTGTTTCGCAAGCATGACCGGCAGCTATTAGCGGAGCAATTGGGTAGTGAGAGACTTTCACATCAATATTCATCGCCTTGCCAATTCTTTTAACCAGATCTTCAATTTCTACGTATTCCTCATCTGCAATTAAATATGTTCCTCCTACTCCTTTGTCGCCTTCCATTGCCAACATGTATGCATCTGTCAAATTATCAATATATAAAGGATGATAAAAAGTTTTTCCGTTTCCAAACATTGGGAATTTACCCTTTGCTACTCTTTTAAAAAGCATAAAAAATCTTTCGGGATCGCCGGGGCCATAAATAGCCGCCGGTCTGATAATTACAGTTTTCATTCCTTTTTTAGCATACTCTGCTACGATTGGTTCTGCCTTATATTTGGTTTTCTGATAATAATCTGCAGGTTGAATCGGTGCATCTTCGTCAGCCGGAGGGTTGTCGATATTTCCGTGCACTCCGCAAGTGCTTGTATTTATAAATTTCTTAACACCTGCTTTATAAGCAGCTTCAAGTACATTTTTAGTACCGCCAACATTTACTTCGTCATAAAAACTTTCGGGGACATCCATTTCTCTAAAGGCTGCGGCAAGATGCTGAACAATATCTACACCTTCCACAGCCTTTTCAACAACTTCCTTATCAGTAACACTACCAATAATTACTTTTGCGCCCCAATCACGAATTTCTTGAGTTTTTAAATGTTCTTTATAATCTAAAGCTACTACTTCATATCCATTATCCAAAAGTCTTTTTACTAAGGCTTTCCCTGTAAAACCGGTGCC
>CBEVZC010000250.1:0-3215 GCA_965554225.1 uncultured bacterium
ATATATATATCATTATGTCTCTCGTCTAGGTACCACCCGATTTTGACTCGAAGATCAATAAGCATTTTCATATAAAGTTCATTTTGGCTTGTAAAAATTTTTAGCTTTATATGCTTATTTTCCATATTAACCTCACCAATGCATAACTATTATTTATTAAGTATATAAATTTCAATAATTGTAACAATATCAAGAAATGCTTTTCTCAATATTATTTTTTATCATTGCTATTTTTATCATTCTAACTTATTAAATTAAGACAAGTTATAATTATTTACAATTCACATTAAAAGTTTATTATAAGGAATGTTGGTCCCGAATAATAAACAAATTTTCCGGTAAGGCATAATGACGTTAATAGAATCTATGGATGTTGGAAAATATCTTCGTAAGTGTATAAGGGAGTTGTGTTCTACTTTTTCTTTGTTCATATCCTATTTTGTTCTCATTGATTAAAATAGAATTTATATTGATTATAAATATATTAGTATTACAGGTTAAATGAAAAGAAAATTTTAACCTTTGTGTCTTATGGCATATTTCCCTTTAGAGAGGGGAGAGGATGTTTTGTAAAAAGAAGCAAAATATTCCTCCGGTGCAAGCGAAGCTTTATAGTTACATATTTCCATATTATTTTTAGAGATTTACTATTTGTGCAAACTATTCATATAACTTATTCTTCAAACAATTCACTGTATCTTTCTTCCGGATCATCAAACCAGACGTCCTTTGGATCAAATGTTTCCGGATTAAACTCTCCGCCTAACCATTCAATCATTTCGTCGTATTCTTCATTATGGGGATTGTTTAATATCTCTAACATATTATAATAACCGCCGATACCGCCGCAGTCTTCAGGAGGGCATGCCATTTTACCGGCTGTACATTTAGGATATTTTTCGCCGATTTTAGCAGGAAGAATTTTCTCCAACTTTATAGTATGAATCCACAAATCTCCAAAATCATACACATACCTGGCTTTACGATTATTCTCATTAAAGTATTCTGATATTTTTTCTTTACGTTCGGGCAATATTGTCCTATCGAATAATCCCTCCTCTTCATCGGGAATCGCAATTTCAACTTTAGTATTCGTTAGAAGTTCTGTTATCTCAAATAAATGTAGATGGTAATCAATCCATCCCATGGCATCTTGAATAGCAACATGCAAATCCCAGAACGAATATCCGGAAGGAACAACTATTCGCCTCCAAATTAATGGTTTGCTGCCGGTTAAGGAAATTTTAAACTGATATACTTCGTTGATATTTATAATCTTCATAGTTTTCCTTCTTCGTTAATCATTTACCTAATAATATTTTGTTTGTAAAAAAGCTTTGTATTATAGCACACACTACGAATTAACAATGAGTTTTATTTATATTGTTTTATCAAGATGTACGGTTTATATTGGTTCATTATTTTTCTGTTAAATCCCAACTTTTTAAAAATTCTTCTGCATCTGCAATAGAGATTTTACTTTTTTTATAATCGGCTTTGTTTCGTGTTATTAAAAGTTTAATTCCATTGTTCACGGCAGTGAAATATTGAATTGCATCTTCAAAGTCATTAAACTCGGAATTTAATGATTGTTCAATTACACGCTCATCAACGGGCAAGATGTTTATTAAAGTCTTTAATTTTCTAAGATTTTTCAATGCGGATGAATTTGAAGTCTTTTTCTTAAGAAGATAATGCAGGTTAGCAAAGACAATCGGTGATGTAAAAGCGGTTATTTTTTGAAGATCAACTAGTGTAAATAATTTTGCAGCAAATATATAGTGAGGCTCTCTTTCGGCAAGTAAGTCTAGAATAATATCAGAATCAATAAATATTCTTGTCATTTAGAATATTTCTCCTCAAGATGTTTATGGTATGTATCTTTAAGGTTTAACTTTTTCGATAACTTAATAATTCCTGAAAGTTCAAGTACGTTTGGAGAAATATCTACTTCGTTTGATACCTCTTTACTTGAAATAATATTAAAATAATTCTCTACAATTCCGGAAAGACTCTTTTTATTCTTCTTTGCATACCTTTTGGCACGTTCAATAGTCCTTTTGTTAAGTTTTAGTGTTAATTTTGTATTCATTTGTCTCTCCAAAAATACGTATAAATATATTTAGTAATATACGTATATAAATTTTTGCAGTCAAGATTATTTTTATAATCTTTACGGCTGTTTGGCAGTCTAAAAATTTAATTTATTACAACTATTTTTCGGATTGCAAATCAATCCGTATAATGTTGTATATTCAAAACAATTCTAGCATTGCTTTTTTTCGTTAAATAATTCCAAGCCCATTTAACCATTACAAGAAATTTGTTTTTAAATCCTACTAAATAGCCAATATGAACAAATACCCAGAGCACCCAGGCAAAAAAACCGCTAATTTGAAATGAGCCGAAATCCGCTACGGCTGCATTTCGTCCGATAACGGCAAGACTACCTTTGTTAAAATACTTAAATTCCGCTGCAGAATTTTCTTTGATATGTTTTGCAGCATAAACACCTTGCTGCATTGCTACCGGAGCTGTTCCGGGTAAGGGTTTATTGTTTTGATCTACTAAGTTTGCAAAATCGCCAACTACATATACATCATTATAATTCGGAACGGTTAAATCTTTGTTAACGAGTACTCTTCCTTTTCTGTCAAACTTAATATTATTGTTTGATGATAAAATATTATTCCCAAAATATGCTTTTACTCCCGCTGCCCATAGAACAACTTTGCTTTCTATAAATTCCTCTGTATCGTTTGACTTAATCGCTACTTTGTCATTTTCAATGTTTGTTACTAAGGAACCGGTTTTTATTGTTATCCCAAGTTTACCGAGAGATTTTTCAGCGGAATGAATAAGTTTATCCGGGAAACCCGGTAATATAGTTTTCCCGGCTTCAACCAAATAAATCTTTGCTCTTTCGGGACTTATTTTCCTGAACTCATTTTTGAGTGTATATTTACTTAATTCCGCTAAAGCTCCGGAAAGTTCAATGCCGGTAGGACCTCCGCCGATTATTACAAAATTTAGCGGATTCGGATCGCATGGATGAAGCATCTCCGATTCGGCTCTTTCGAAAACGCTTAATATTTTCCGTCTGATTTTAAGAGCGTCTTCCAAAGTTTTTAATGGGGGAGCATTCTTACGCCAATCATTATTTCCAAAATAATCAGGCGTAACTCCGACCGAAATAATGAGTTTATCATAATGTA
>CBEVZC010000251.1:0-3182 GCA_965554225.1 uncultured bacterium
GAATAATATTTGGAGAAGAAGATTGGCTTACAAACGGACATAGCGGAATTCTTTACATGACTACTTGGGTTTCAAAATACCCTTACTATTTTATAGCTTTAATATTAGCCCTGGGTGCCGTATTCTCCGTAAAATTTGTAATGAGAACAAAAGCAGGATTTTACTTCCTATCTATAAGAGAAGATGAAGACGCCGCTCAAGCTCTAGGAATCAATACGAAAAAGTATAAAAATATATCAACGGTTATTTCAACTTTTTGGGCCGGCATGGCAGGAGCTTTTTATATGATTTATATGGGCTTCATCGATCCCGAAGTTGTATTTGCACTGCATAATATTTCAATCATTACGATATTAGTAGGTATTATTGGAGGTGTGGGAACTATATGGGGACCTGCTTTGGGGGCTGTTGTAATGGTTTTAGTGCAAGAATTTTTCCGTTCATCGTTCTTCGGTCTTGCTCCGTCTTGGGTTTCAGGTATGCATGCATTAGTATTCGGATTATTGGTAATTTTTACTATCCTTTATATGGCGGGCGGTATTTTAGGTGACTGGAATCTTATAATGAAAAAATTAGGATTTTATCGAAAAGCGGAGGTAAGCGAATGAGCATATTAACATTAGACAATTTAACAAAAAATTTCGGCGGTTTAACCGCTGTTAATCATGTTTCGCTTAATGTGGAAGAAGGAGAAATACTTGGATTAATAGGTCCTAATGGAAGCGGAAAAACAACTATTTTTAATTTGATAAATCAGTATTATCCCGTATCTGAAGGCAGAATTATTTTCAAGGGTCAAGATATTACTCATAAAAAAACATTTGAAATAGCCAGACTGGGAATTGGAAGAACTTTTCAAAAAGTAAAACCTTTAAAACGACTAACTGTGGAAGAGAATGTAATGGCGGCGGCATTTTCCAGAGAACCTACTTTTGCAGGTTCACGAAAAACTGCCAGAGAAGTATTAGACTTCTGTAATTTATCATCCTTTAGCGAAATGAAAGCAGGAAGTTTACCAATAGGTGGAAGGAAAAGACTTGAAATTGCAAAAGCATTGGCTACAAAACCATCTCTACTTTTATTAGATGAAACAGCTGCGGGTCTTAATCCATCCGAATTGGACGAAGCAATTGAAATTATTACAGGGATAAGAGAAAAACTGGGTATAACAATAATTATTGTAGAACATATAATGAAAGTAATAATGAATATCAGCGATAGGATTCATGCTATTGCTTACGGTGCAACAATTACAGAAGGGTCACCTGAAGAAGTAGCTAAAAATCCTACTGTTATTGAAGCTTATCTTGGTTCTGACTATGACATGGAGGTATTCGGGAATGCTTAAAGTTAATAATATAGATATGAGTTACGGAGACCTACAAGTTTTATGGAATGTCTCATTTGAAGTTAAAGAAGGAGAAATAATTGTTCTGGTTGGCGCTAACGGTGCCGGGAAATCTTCTATTCTAAAAACTATTTCAGGTTTACAACAAGTATCTAATGGAACTATTATTTTCAATGGTGAAAACATCTCTAATGTTAATCCCAGCGAAGTAATAAAACACGGGGTTGTGCATGTTCCTGAGGGAAGAAAGCTGTTCAATGAAATGACAGTTGAAGAAAACCTAATAATGGGTGCATTATACGGGGAAGCAAAAGGAAAACGTTATGAAACCATAAAAGAATGCTATTCATTGTTCCCAAGGTTAGATGAAAGGAAGAAGCAGCTTGCAGGAACTCTTAGCGGTGGAGAACAGCAAATGGTTGCTGTTGCACGCGGTTTAATGTCTAAACCTAAAATTTTAATGCTTGACGAACCCAGTCTCGGTTTAGCTCCCGTCTTGGTTCAGGATATTTTTAACATTATAAAAAGTATTAACAAGCAAGGCATTACAGTTCTTTTAGTAGAACAGAATGTACAATCCACCTTAACTTTTTGCGACCGTGCCTATGTATTAGAAAACGGGAAAGTAGTTTTGGAAGGTACCGGACAAGAATTACTTAATAACGAACATGTTAAAACAGCATTTTTAGGAATTTAATAATATATAACGAGGTTAAAAATGATCGTTAGTAAATGGATGAGCAAAAGGGTTGTAACGGTTGATGAAAGCGATACCCTTTCGGAAGCAATAAATACATTAAAAAGAAATCATGTACGCCGGCTGCCGGTTTTACGTGATAATAAACTAGTAGGAATTGTTTCGGACAGGGATCTGAAAGAAGCAGCTCCCTCAAGAGTTACTTCATTGGATATGTGGGAATTGCATTATCTTCTTTCCAAAGTAAAAGTTAAAGATTTAATGAAAAGAAGAATTATTACAATTTCGCCCGATTCAACAATAGAAAAAGCCGCCATGTTAATGTTCGATAACAAGATTGGCGGGTTACCGGTTGTGGAAAATGAAGAGCTGATTGGAATAATTACAGAGCATGATGTATTCAATGCATTCATAAATATTACAGGTGCTAGAATTCCAAGTTATAGAATTACAGTTAGAATTTCAGACGATCCCGGTTCAATAAAAGAACTGTGCGATAAGATGAGAGATTTCGCTTTTAAATGCGTAAGTATATTAACAACTCATGTTGGAATTGAAGAGGGTCATCGTGAAGTTATAATCCGTTTTAGAGCAGAGGATGAAGAACATTTTAAGATAATTAAACATTTAGAAAAAGACTATCCGGACTTAGTTTTATCTAAAGAATAAAAACGGGTAAGAAATAATATCCGCTATTTAATGTTAAATTCTGCTGCTATTTTCCCATAAAAGAGGCGTGGAATTTTACAGCATCGAAGTTAATAAAATAACAATTCTTATCTTTATTATGCTAGTAGACTTCGGTCCGACTGCCGGAATAAGCCCAACATAAACATCTTAGGTTTCCCGTCCAAAAATTCGTCATGGCGGTTTACCATTTGTCGTCCTTGTCATGCCGGTTTCTGCTTTTTAGAATACTAGTTTACCCGCCGTATTTTTGGCGGGGCATCTCCTAATTCGTTCTTTTATAAGATTCCCCTTGGAATAAACCGGTCTTTGTCTTGCGACAAAACCGGAATGACCAATTATAAAAACAAGTGGGTAAACACTATTCATTTTCCCTACCCGGTCACAAACACTCTTTTGTCGGTAAATTAATACCCGGTCTCACAATCTTTAAAGAGCTATTTACCTAAC
>CBEVZC010000252.1:0-3180 GCA_965554225.1 uncultured bacterium
CCATCATCCAATTATATACGGAACGTAATAATGTATTTTCTTGTGCTTTCGAAAGCGCCATCGGTGCGTAAGTATTCACATTCATTTCAATCTTCTCCTTATTAGTTTAGTTATTCAATTGATTTTTTTATACAATTCATTAAAAATAAAGTTGCAGCTAATAGTTTCTGTATTCTTAAACTATATTTTAAAGTAACACATCCGTCTAAAATAAAAAGTTCAATTATATTTGAACCACTAACGTGGTTCGGATTCTTACGCTATTTCTTTTTTTTATAAACATTTAACCGCTGTGCAGTTTTCATCAACAGTGTTAGCTGTGTAATGTTTTCCGGTACTACGGTGTAGTTCTTAAACATAAAATTAGCTAAATTTCATAATTAATCATTTTTTTTTAATTTTTCATTTATATTGGATAACAAATTTGCTTAAGAAAAATAAAACCGATGTTTGAAAGAAAAAAAATAATTGTAGTCGGAGGAAATGCTGCCGGTCCGGCTGCTGCTGCTAAAGCAAAACGTATTAATCCGAATGCCGAAGTAATTCTTTTTGAGGCTACGGATTTTATTTCAACCGGAACTTGCGAACTTCCGTATGTAATTTCAGGGGAAATAGAAGATTATAAAAAGATTGTTTATTTTGATTCGGATACATTTTTTAGAAAAAAAGGCGTTAAAGTTTTCACTAAACATCTGGTAGAAAATATAAATGCAAGACAAAAGAAAATAACCGTTAAAAATTTAATTTCTTCCGATTACTCTCAATTTCAATATGATAAACTTATTTTAACCACCGGTTCCAAAGCCAAAACAATTCCCAACCTTTCGACCGATTTGGAAAATGTATTCACATTAAAATCTGTTTCCAACTTTATTGAAATTAAAGAGTTCATAGAAGTTAACCCGGTTAAAAAAGTCTTGATAGTCGGCGCCGGTTATATAGGTCTGGAAACCGCCGAAGCATTCGTAAAGCAAAATTACGAAGTCTCGATTTTAGAAATTGCCGATTTGCCAATGCCGGAAGGGGAACAGGAAGTAAGCAATTTAATATTAGAACTAATTAGAAAAAACAATGTGAAATTTCTTAGTAGCGCTAAGAATACAACGTTCAACATTGAAAATAATAAATTGGTTAGCATAAAATATAACGGTCGTTTTATCGAGTTCGATCTTGTTGTTGTTTCGGTCGGAGTAAAACCCAATGTAGATGTCGGACTGACTTCAAAATTAGAACTTGGGAAATTCGGTGGGTTTAAAGTCGATTCTAAATTAAAAACATCCGATCCTAATATTTTTGCAGCCGGAGATAATATTGAAGTTATAAATAAAATTACCGGAAGACCGGATTATATGCCTGTTGCAACTGTTGCACATGATTATGCTCATATTGCCGGAGCAAATGCAGCCGGAGCAAATGAACATGCTAAACCCGTAATTAAAAACGTCGCCGTAAAGATATTCGATAGGGCTTATTGCCAAGTGGGATTATCTACAAAACAAGCTAAAACATTTAACTACAAAATAAAAACAGTTTATTCCATAGCTTATAATTTGGTTAAAGTTATGCCTGAAAGCCGCAAAGTATTTGGTAAAGTTATTTATGAGTCTGAAAATAAAAATATTTTGGGAGCATCATTTTTAGGCGGACAAGAAACAATTGGGTATGCCGACTTGATTTCATCACTAATTTATAACAAGGCTCCCGTTACTGCACTTGCTGAAATAAATTATAATTACACTCCGCCGTATTCACCGTTTGTTAATCTTCTATCTGTTTTGGGTAGAAAAATAAAGGAAGAAAATAAATGAAAAATTTGAACATCCTGGAAAATTCACTTGTAAAAAGAGATTTAACATATTTGCGAGATGAAAGAACGAAGCAATATCAATTTAGATTAGCGTTAAGGAGAATTGCATTTATTCTTGCCGCGGAAATTGGCAAGAACCTTGAGCTTGATGAGATAGAAGTAAAAACTCCTTTGGAAATTACTAAAGGATATTCAATGAAACAGCAGGTCATATTTATTCCTGTTTTAAGAGCAGGATTAAGCATGGTTAATTCGTTTATTGAAATGATGCCGAAAGCGAAAGTTGGACATATTGGAATGGAAAGGAATGAAGAAACATTAAAACCAAGAACGTATTATTATAAAACCCCTAAAAATTTAGACAAATCCAAAGTTATAGTTTTAGATCCTATGCTGGCAACGGGAGGAAGCGCTTCCGCTGCATTTAGTTTTCTGAAGGAGCATGGAGCTGTCAACTGTTGTTTAGCATCTCTTATTGCTGCTCCCGAAGGCGTAAAAAGAATGGAGCACGATCATCCTGATGTTCCCATTTATACTGCTGTATTGGATAGGGAATTAAATGAAAACGGGTATATTTTGCCTGGATTGGGCGATGCCGGGGACCGTACATTTGGTACGCTTTAATATCATATTATTTTTTATTGCCACTTTATGCTCGGCACAAACTTATCCTAATAGCAAAGTCGATTCTCTTTTAAGAAGCGGAATTGATTTAATTATAAGTCAAAAATATAATCAAGCGGAAAAAACTTTTTATGTTCTCGATCGCCAGTATTCGGAGCTTCCTCTTGGCAAAATTTATTTAACTGCTGCTCATATTGCCGAAACTGCAGATTATGGCACAGATCCCGAATCGGATTCAATTGAAGATAAATTAGATAAAGTTGTTGACCTTAGCGAAAGATTGCTGGATGAAAACGAACAAAGTATTTGGAATAATTATTTTATGGCTTTATCACTTGCATATAAAGCATATTTTAATATCTTAACAGGAGATTATATTTCTGCTTTTTCGGATGGATATAAATCCGTACAGTATTATGAACGTTGTGCGGAAATTGATTCTAATTTTTATGAATCTTATTTAGCATTAGGAACGTATAAGTATTGGAAAAGCGCAAAGACCAAGTCACTTAATTGGCTTCCGTTTATTAAAGATAATAGGGATGAGGGGATTAGGTTACTTAAAAAATCAATAAATAATTTTACATATAATAAATATTTAGCTCTTAATTCCTTAGTTTGGATTTATATTGATGAAAAGGAATTCTGGGAATCAGAAGTTTTAAGTAATACGGCGCTTAAAGATTATCCTGATAGCAGGTTTTTTATTTGGGGTTTAGCCAGGGCTTATGAAGATTTAGATACACAAA
>CBEVZC010000253.1:0-3179 GCA_965554225.1 uncultured bacterium
CGCCAAAAATACGGCGGGTAAACTAGTATTCTAAAAAGCAGAAACCGGCATGACAGTGACGACAAATGGTAAAC
The DNA here is from genome assembly GCA_965554225.1 of uncultured bacterium. GTDB lineage: Bacteria > Bacteroidota > Ignavibacteria > Ignavibacteriales > Melioribacteraceae > BMS3ABIN04. Next base: position 75 of record CBEVZC010000253.1, read on the forward strand.
CGGCATGACAGAGGAAGAAATGTTCAGTAAAGATTTAAACCGGTATGGCAAATGGTCGCCTTGCCGTCACGGCCCACTCCGTAACGAGAGAACAATAATCGGTTCTTTATATTCACTTCTAAGCTCGTATTTTAATATATTTCGACTTTGATAATCATAACAAACTAATCAGAATATACAGAGAATGAATTTTCTAAAATTGACAAAAAACGAACTCTATTTAATTTCTGCGATTACAGGATTTTTTATTGGTCTAATAGTTTTAACGTTTTACTTACCAAATTATTATGATTCTCAAGAGCCTGTTTCTCTTAATGTTCCTAAAGGTGCAACTCTAGGTAAAGTAATAGATACGCTTTACAACCTTGGTATTGTTCCAAACAAAACTAATATGAAAATAGCTGCGTGGGTTAGCGGAACAGATAATAAATTGAAAGCCGGTCATTATGAAATTCCCAATGGTCTAAATTATCTTCAATTATGCGATTTGCTTTCGAAAGGTATTCCGCTTCCTCAAAAACTTGTAACGATTCAAGAGGGAATTTGGCAGGAAAAACTTGCTGTATTATTTCATGATGAACTGGGAATTAATATAAAGGAATTCATGAAATTAAGCAGGGATAAAAATTTTATTAGATCGCTTGAATTAAAAAACGTAAATTCTTTAGAAGGATTTTTATTGCCCAATACCTATTACTTTTATAAAGGAAGTTCAGCTAAAGATGTATTGAAAAAACTTTCACGGAAAATGCAGCAAATATTTTCGGATGCAAATGTTATTAAGCGTATGAAAGTAATGCATATGAATGAGAAGCAAGTTTTAACACTAGCCTCTATAATTGACGGGGAATCAAATAGAGTGGAAGAATTTAAGAGAATTTCCGGGGTTTATCATAATAGGTTAAGACGGGGAATGCGTCTGCAAGCAGATCCGACTATTCAGTATATTGTTAGACACAGACGCAGAAAAGTGAATAAAATTTATTACAAAGATTTGGAAATAGATTCTCCTTATAATACTTACAAATATCGCGGACTACCGCCGGGACCAATTAACAATCCCGGTAAAGATGCAATAATGGCCGCTCTATATCCGGAAAAGCATAATTATTTGTATTTTGTGGCAAACGGTTCCGGGGGACATGTATTTTCCAAAACAATTTCACAGCATTTAAGAAACGTACAAAGTTATAGAGGATGGAGAAATTCACAAAGATACAATTAGCATTTGCAATTATTCTAAGTCTCTTATTTACAAAATGCGCTAACCAGCTGCCTCCGACCGGCGGAGATGTAGATAGAATTCCTCCGGAGATTCTTGAAGTAGATCCTCCGAACGGAACAGTTAATTTTAAAGGTAATTCATTTGAGCTGGACTTTTCCGAATATGTAGATAAACGAAGTGTGCAGGATGCTATTTTTATTTCTCCTTTTGTTGAAGGGGGAATGCAATATGATTGGAGCGGAACTTCAGTTGAAGTAACGTTCAATGATTCATTAAAGCATAACACTACTTATACAATAACGATCGGTACGGATGTTAAAGACATAAATAACAGTAATAATTTGGCTAAAGTATTTAATTTCGCTTTTTCAACCGGACCGGAAATAGATAAAGGAGAAATAAGCGGAAAAGTTTATACAAAAAAGACTGAAGGAGTAATGATTTTTGCGTATCGTTTGGACTCGAATAATATTAATCCTTCCAAAACTAAACCGGATTATGTTTCTCAAATAAGCGCTGACGGATTTTATAAGATTTTGGGATTAGGTAATACTAAATACAGAGTATTTGCCATAGAGGACAAATTCAGAGATATGCTCTACAATGCCGGGGAAGATTCCTACGGAGCGCCTTTGGGCGATATTTTAATTTCAAAAGAAAAATCAAAAATTGGAAGCTTAAATTTTCTGCTTACAATAGATGATACTACAAGTCCTCACCTGGATAAAGCTGTTATGGTTAACGCCCATCATATTTTGTTAGATTTCAGCGAGTTTATAGATAGCAGCAGAATATCGGCAGATAATTTTATACTTTTTGATTCAACATCTAATAAATCTGTACATGCAAAATATTTTTATAAAGGCAATGCAAGTAAAAATAAATATTATATTGCTGTTGCGGATACATTTAATGCCGATGATAAAGTAACTTTAAGTGCAGCGAATATTTTTGATAAAAAGGGGAATGAGCTGAAAAACGAATCAGTAAAAATAATTCCCAGTTCAAAACCTGATACGGTTTTACCTAAAATATCAAAAATACTAACTAATTATACCAACGGTAAAGCCGATTTATATAACCCTAAATTAGAGGTTATTTTTTCGGAAGGTATTGATACAAGCTTTTGTAAAAAGGGGATTGAGCTGACGGATAAAAATGATATTAAACTCCCTGTATTTATAAAGTTCAACGATAATGCATCCTTCATGGTTCTGCCTAAATTAAAACTTAAACCCAAACAGAATTATAAATTTAAAATTGATCTTAATTATGCAGTTGATATTGCCGGTAACAAGGACGATTCAATTTATACATTTAACTTTCAAACATTAAATTATTTAGACTATTCCGGGGCAAGCGGAAATTATCAATCGGATAAGTCGGAGAATATTCGTGTAGTTCTCAAATCAATTGATAATGTAAAAAGTAATTATGAAGAAAGTATAATTAAAAATAAATTTGAATTTAAGCATGTTTTCCCGGGGAAATATATATTATGATATTATAATGATTTGGATTCAAGCGGGACATACAATTACGGTTCCGTATATCCTTTTAAACCTGCTGAAGTATTCGGCTTTTACACCGATACACTTAATTTAAGATCACGCTGGCCGGTTGGAGATATTCAGTTAAGTAAATTAAGTTTTGAAGGGAAATAGAAGAAAAACACATCCTTTTGCCCGGCGTTTTGTTTAGTAGGTCATTACGATTTCACGTAGTTTACGATACCGCTTTACCCCTATGAGGAATCTCATAAAATGAACAAGTTAAAGGAATACCAGTTTATCCCCTTGGGAAATCTAATAATAGAACGAATTAGGAGATACCGGTCTTCCGATTTCCATCGGAAACCGGTATGTCTATTAATACCAATG
>CBEVZC010000254.1:0-3167 GCA_965554225.1 uncultured bacterium
AATATTAAGTATTGTCATTCTGACGAATGTCAGAATCTAAAAAGAGGATGCTGAACAAAGCTATTTTCAGCATGACACCGAGGAAAGAGTGCTGATATTCATCAGTACAGAATTCAGCATGACCTCTGCACAATGTGAGTCATTAAATAAAAAAAATCCCCACAAAAGTGAGGATTATTAAAATAAAATGAAATTCTAAAAACTATGATTTTATTTTTTTCTTCTTTTTCTTTTTATTTTCACCATTCCTGGAATATGAATATGCATATTTATAATAGGAACCATAAGTACTCTTGAAATCGAAATTATTCAGCAGTACTCCAATAAATGTACTTTCGTCACCCCTTTTTAATAATCCAACTGCTTTCTCCATTAATTCAATATCCGTTTGATTAGCTGAAACTACTAAAATAGTTTCGTCCACCATTCTTGATAGAATTTCAGCATCCGTAACAGTAACAAGCGGCGGGGAGTCGAGAATTATAATATCGTAATCTTCTTCCAGCTTTTTAATAAATGATCTCATTCCCCGCGAATCTAAAATTTCCGAAGGATTAGGCGGAATAGTTCCCGCTGTAATCAAGTCAAGATTTTCAACATCAGAATGCCTGACAATTTCTTCAAAAGAAGCCTTTCCGACAAAATAGTCGGTAAACCCGGGATATCTTTTTTCATTAAATATTGAATGCACTCTCGGTTTTCTTAAATCTGCGTCAACAATAATTGTCCTCTTATTAGCCTGCGCAAAGCTTCCGGCTAAATTAACCGACACAAGGGATTTTCCCTCGCCCGGAGCAGAAGAAGTAATAAGAATAGTTTTATCTTCACCGCCAACATTTGTATATCTGATTCTGGTTCGTAAAGCTTTAAATGCTTCACCTGCTACGGAATCCGCCTTTTGAGCAACTATAAATTCAGGTCCCGATTTATTCCCGTTCATACTAAAACTTTCAACTTTTGGGATCCAAGCAAGCAAGTCAATATTTCTCTCTTCAATATCTTCAGGACTCTTTACGCGTTTATCGAAATAATTTCTTACTAATGCAAAACCATAACCAAAACCGAGACCTAAAACCAAGCCAATTAAAATTATTAATTTTCTATTCGGTTTTGCGGGTAAGCGCGGTGGTCTTGCCTGATTTAATATCAACACATTCCCGGTTGTTGACTGCTCATTTATAAGAGCTTCCTGATATTTCTCTTCTAACAGTAAATACAATTTTTCCAAACCCATTCTTTCTCTTTGAAGCCTGGCTAAATCGATTGTTTTTTCAGGCAGTTTATCTAATTTATGTTCATACTGGTTAATAAAACCTTTTAAACTATTGTATGAAGCTTTAAGCGAATTATAATTTACTTCTTCCGCAAAAATTTGTTCCGTTAAAGTTCTAATCTCTTCGGGAGTTGCAGCCAGCAGGGAAACCTGGTATTCATCGGTTTTTCTTTTCAATTTATCCTTTAGGTCTGTAAGTTTTTCATTGTACTGTTTAATAATTCCCTTTTTATATGAATTAGTAGATTTATTAGCCAATGCAAAATCTTTTTGCGCTTCGGTTTCAGCAATTAAATCCTGTAATTTTAGTAAATACGGCTCCGTAGCTTTGTTTTCTAAATATTTTGATAGTGAAGGATCTTTACGTTTAAGTTCACCTTTATATTGATCTAACTTTTCCTTAGAAATCGACATTTCAACGGCTGAGGCATTTAATTTAGCTTCAAGATCGGTAATAGATCCGATTAAGGATTTAGCCTGCTCGTCAAGTTCAATAGAACCGCTATTTAGTTTATAAACTTTCAGCTTATTTTCCGCTTGATGCAACTCCCCTAATTTTTCTTCCCGCTGGGCAGCGAGAAATTTTCTTACTTTTGTAACTTGTTTACGATTATCCAATAAATTAAAATTTTTGTATACTTTTGCATAAGTATTAGCCAATAAAGCAGCTTCAAAAGGCGAAGGTGATTCTACAGTAATTTCTATAAAATCTAGTCCTCTTTTTTGTTCTATATTAACTTTTTTCTCCATAAGTTCTTCTATATCATAAATTGATTTCAGCGTGTCTTTTTCATCGGAAAAATATTTACTGGAAAAAATAAGAGAAAACTTATCTTTCTGACCTAATGTTTTGAAAGAATCTATAATATCCCGGGCAACTTGCTCGCGAATAGTAATATTTTTCATCGTCTCAACTTCATTCGCAATAAACCTATCAGCTCCAAAATTTCCAAATTCGGGGATTAATGGTGCATCCAAAATATTACCTTGTGGTTGAGAAAGTTTTAATACCGTGCTGGCACTATAGATATCTGTTGCAGTAAGTGCGTAAACGATTGAAAGAATTAAAATTGTTAAACTTATGGCAATAACCGGAATTAAATTATCCCGAAGGATTTTTACATAATCATGAATAGTTTGAGTTTCGCCCTCATCAATATATTCACGAAGCATGTTCAATTCAGAATTTTTCAAATAATTAAAATCGTTTTTTGCCACTTTACCCTCAGTTACTTGGTTAAAGTTAATATTAAAATAGTTAGCTGCGTAAGCGCAGAAAAAATAGAAAGTCCAATTCCGAACCAGTCTCTAAAATACATCCTTGGTGAACCGGGAACTATAAGAACATCTCCGGGTTCAATTTTTGGTACTTTCCTATATCTCGTATCCAATTTATCGTTCCACATTAAATCGTTATAATCAAACGGTATCATAACCTCACGATTATTTTTAGTAATTCTATATATTCTCAAATCTTCTAATTCGGAGTCATCCGACGGACCACCGGCAAACGATAATAATTCGGCTGCGCTTGTTTTATCGGGCACCATATATTTACCCGGATATCTTACGAAGCCCCAAACATTAACTTTAATATTTAACGTTTCCGGATCCGAATAATCATAGTATGCACCATACCGAGAACCTTGAGATGTTGTTTGCGTACCAAGTTTATAGTCTTGGTTTTGTGCACTAATAAGAGTAGGTAAAAAAAGCAGTAAAATTAAAAAAACGAATTTTTTTAACATGAACGGGGTCCTTTAATTTTTTAGATTGTATTACTTAAAAGTATTTATAAATATACAATAAAAACAAATTAAAACTTAAAAAAAAATGAAACAAAATGCACGGGGAAATAAGTAATCAGTAGTCAGAAATAAAAAAGAAAAGATAT
>CBEVZC010000255.1:0-3163 GCA_965554225.1 uncultured bacterium
ATTCCGTTGACCTAGATTTTAATGAACCACATAAATATTTATGGAGTACTTCATCAACTTCACCATGTATCCAGGAAATGAGTTTAATATTATTTTTTTCAATTTCTTTTTCAAAAATTTCAGATAAACCGTTACAGATAATAACGTCTGGATTTAACCCGATAACCATATTAATTTTTTCAAGTTTATTGTGAGAAATTAATCTAATAACTTCACTTTTTAATATTTTGTTACCTTTTACGTAGAACAATTTCAAATTTTCAGCGAGATCTAACCTTGGGGAAATTCTTTTTCCAAATATTGGAATTGCTATTGTCATAATTTTAAAATAAAATGAATTTTAATAACGGATATACAATATACGGGCCAATAATACTTCGGCAGAAATAATTGGATAATACTGTCTTTTTAGGTGTTTAGGGGTGAGGAAAAATTAAAGCCGTTGCAACGGTGCAACATGAGAGATGCAACAGTCTCACTATTGCAACCTTATTTTTGATTGTTAAACTAATCCATATTTTTTCATCTTTCTCCAAAGAGTTGATCGATGAAGATTGAGCTCTTTTGCAGTTGCCACTTTATTCCCATTATTTTTCTTAAGTGCTTCAAGTAAGGTTTGGCGTTCGGTAGATTGCAATGGCCGTGATTCTATTATATAATTGGTTACTTCTTTTTGTGTGCTTACTAATTCAAGAGGCAAATGTTTAATCTTAATCTCTTCATTAGAACACATTACAAAAGCGTGTTCAATTATGTTTTCAAGTTCTCTTATGTTCCCCGGGAAACTATAATTCATCAATAGTTCAGTCACTTTACTGGAAACACCAGATATGTATTTACCCATTTTATAGTTGAATTTTTCTATAAAATGACTAATTAGAAGAGGGATATCATCTCTTCTTTCTGCTAATGAAGGTAGTTCGATTTTTACAATGTTTAATCTAAAAAAGAGGTCATCTCTAAATTTTTCATCTTTTACTAAATGAAATAAATCAACCTTGGATGCTGAGATAACTCTAACTTCAGATTTGATAGTTTTAGTTGCACCCAAAGGTTCATATTCTTTTTCTTGCAAAACCCTCAAAAGTTTAACTTGGGTTGCAGGAGATAAACTTTCAACTTCGTCTAAAAATATTGTACCTCCTTTGGCTAAAGCAAATCTTCCCGGTTTATCCTTTTTGGCATCAGTGAAAGCGCCTTTAACATAACCAAATAGTTCTGATTCAAGCAAATTATCCGGCAAAGCTCCGCAATTGATTGCAATAAACGGATCCTTACTGCGAGGACTAAGATTGTGTATAGCCCTTGCAAAAAGCTCTTTCCCGGAACCACTTGGACCTTGAATCAATACAGTACATTCACTCTCAGCAATATTTGGTAGTACACTGAATAATTGTAGCATTTTGTGATTCTTCGAAATTATATCTTCAAAAGTATAACTTCGTTTTATTTCTTTTCTTAAAGTTTCTAAAGCAGAAAGATCCCGGAATGTTTCAACTCCTCCAAGTATTTTACCTTTCTCGTCTTTTAAAGAAGCTGCACTAACACTTATCGGAATTTGCTTCCCATCAGCTCGTAAAATATTGACATTAAGGTTTAATTTATTAATCTCAGAATTTGGAAGTTTTTTGAAAGGACAGCTATACTCACATCTATTAGACCTTAATACTTCAAAACAATATTGTCCAATAGCCTCTTTTTGTGAAACCCCTGTAATTTTCTCAGCAGCTTGGTTAAAATAGGTGATTTTTAGTTCTCTGTCGATTGTAAAAACACCATCCAATATACTATCCAAAATTACAGACGCATATGTTTCGGTTAATAATGGTTGTTTTCTTTTTGTCATTTTATTTATTACAACAAACTGTTGAAACCGTCATTAATAAATAAAGATAATTTATAAATTATCCCAATATAAAAATAAAAATCTGTATCAAACATGAGTAAAGTAAATTAACAACCTTCTTCGTCTTCTCCCTCATTACTTGGAGGTGGAGTAACCGGAATAACTCTTTTCTTTTTAGGTCTCTCTTTTTTAACCACAGTCTGTTTAGCTGTAATTATTTTTTTAGGCTTTTCCTTCTGAACAGTATTTTGCTCAACTGTATTAGTTTTGTGTTGGACAGTTTGTGTCCTTGTGATTTTATTTGCTTTCACACCACCGGTCGGATAGCCGATTGCAAGAATTAAGCCTAACAACAAAAGTATTCCTGCACTAATTAATTTTATTTTCGAATATTTATATTTTTTATTCATTTGATACTCCGTTCATATTTTCCCAATAAGTCAAAAATTATTAACTTACTTTAACGATCAATAATTTGTTTAGGACCTTTTCTAAATTTTTTATAAGGGTCCCAATCCCTTTCGGTTTTTTCTGCAAGCCAAAAAACACCAAGCGCCATAATTATGATCAATAATGCAAAAACGCCTGCATTTATTCCAAATAATTCCGGTAACGTAATTCGCCCTAAGGGACCACCAAGATATGCTCCTTTTAACCAATCATAAAACACATCTCCAAAAGACATAGTCCCAAAAAATGCACCGAGCACAAATGCCCAGCCATCTAATTTACCGGTAGCAGCTGACACAAATCCTGTCCCGGGACATAGAGCTGCTGTCCCGAATCCTAAACCAAGAATTGCGCCACCTAATAATTGTCCCCAGATAAATGTTCGCGGTATAAATATTTTGCTAATATCAAGCCACCCGAACCAGTTGAAGAAAAGAATACCTACCGCTCCGGTTATCATCGCAGCAAAGAAAACCTTAAGCATTGTAAAATCTTCAAAATAAAATTCCGAAGCAATTTTCTTGGCATTTCCAAAACCCGCTCTTTCTAATATATAACCGAACGCAATGCCGATTAGGAATGCAAGAAAGAATTGAAATTCAATACTAACAACTATTTGTTTAAATATGGGTGCTATCATAACCATAACCTCCTAAAAATATATGCACTTAAATAACCTGTTGCAAATGCAACAAGAACAAACATCCATGCTCCAACTGCTAATGTAATACCTCCGGTTAATCCCTGGCCGCTTGTGCAACCTCTTGCTATTCTTGCACCAAGCCCCATAAAACCACCCCCTATAAAGGCATAAATAATTCTTTTAAGATTAGAGATATTTGGACCTTTATTAATTTCAAATTTGTT
>CBEVZC010000256.1:0-3162 GCA_965554225.1 uncultured bacterium
GATTTAACAAATTTAGCAACGTTAAAAGACTGGCCTCTTACAATTGTTTTCATTGATATTATTTGGGGCACTGTTTTAACTGCTTCTGTAAGTCTAGCAGGCTTCTATATTGTTAAATTTCTAAAATAAGTTTTATTATTTTAAAATTATGAAGAATTCCAAAACAAAATTAATAAATGGAAAGCATCTATATTATTCTTTTCTTGCTGGAGGGAATAATGTTCTTCAAAACCAAAAAGAGTTAAATAGAATAAATGTATTTCCAGTGAGTGATAAAGATACAGGAACCAATCTTGCATCTACAATTAGATCTGTAATTGATAATCTGAAGCCTCACAAATCTTATAAAACAACAATTGATAATATTGCTGAAGCCGCTTTAATTGGTGCAAGAGGAAATTCGGGAGTAATTTTTGCGCAGTTTTTTTATGGACTAAGTCAAGAGACGCATAAAAAACCATTTATTAATCTTTCTGAATTTGCTCGGAGTGTTAAGGATTCAATTCCTTATATCTACCAAGCTGTTTCAAATCCTGTAGAAGGAACAATTCTTACAGTAATAAAGGACTGGTCTTCATATCTAAATCATCAAAAAGATATAATCTACGACTTTAAATTAGTCTTAAATAATTCAGTCGAGGTTTTGGAAAAGTCATTATGGGAAACCACAACCAAGTTAAAAGAAATTAATAAACATGGATTTGTTGACGCTGGGGCTAAAGGTTTTGTAGTTTTCATTAAAGGCATAATTGATTTTATGAATAATAGAAATGTTAATAATCTATCTCAAAACCAAAATCATGACCTTTCTATTGTTCATAGTGAAGAAATTGTTGATGGTGATATACCTTATAGATACTGCACGGAAGCAATTATTAAAAATTTAAGTATAGCTAAAGAAGAACTTAAATCAGAATTAAATGAGAATGGTGATTCAGTTGTTGTTGCAGGCTCAGAAAAGCTCAGTCGTATTCATATACATACAAATCATCCCTCAAAACTTTTTTACGAATTAAAAGCAATAGGTACCATAACATATCAAAAAGTTGATGATATGATTAGGCAGCAAGAGGTCTCCACAAAAAGAAAGTGGAGCATCGCTGTATTAACCGATTCTACTTGTGATTTGTCACAAGAACTTCTTGACTACTATCAAATTAATATGGTTCCAATTAACCTAAACTTTGGCGACAGTCATTATTTAGATAAAGTAACAATTCAGCCCGAACAATTTTACAGTTTGCTTGAAAGCAGCAATGAATTCCCTAAAACTTCACAAATAAATGAACGTGCATTTACTAATGTTTATTCTCACTTAGCTTCACATTATGATGCAATAATTGCTCTCCATCTCACATCTAAATTTAGTGGAACATATTTAAGTAGTAAAAAAGCAGCTGAGAGAATAAGTAAGGAATTCAATAAACCTGTCTATGTTTTCGATTCAAGAAATTTATCAGGTGCTCTTGGATTGTTAGTTTTAAAAACTTCTCAAGCAATTGAAGAAGATAAATCTTATGAAGAAATCATTAAATCCCTTGAGAAATGGAGGGAGAATGCCAAAATTTTTGTTAGTGTTAAAGACTTAAAATATATGATTAAGGGTGGGAGAGTTTCAAAACCAAAAGGATTTATTGCAAATGCTCTTGGTCTCAACCCCGTAATATCAATGGATGGGAAAGGGAACTCTTTGCTATTTGGAAAAACGTTCAGTCAGAACTCAAGCTTAAATAAGATTTTCAAACACATTGCAAAATTGAAGAAGACAAAATCAATATGGAATTATATTATTCTGCATGCACACAATAACGAATTGGCAAAAGAAGTTGAAAGTAAAATGAATGAAATTGTGGGTAAACAACCTATTTCAATAGTTGATATCTCTCCTGTAATTGGAATGCATGCAGGTAATGGTGCTGTTGCAATATCATTATTGTTTAATGATGGAGATTAAATCATGTTATCAATATTTCTAGAAGGGTTTCTGCTTCTTATTTCTCTACTAACTATTTTATGGATTGTAAGTGTCCTTATAAAAGATGCCAGTATTGTTGATATCTTTTGGGGGATGACATTTGTAGTTACTAACATTTATTATTTTATTGCTACTAATGATTTTTATACAAGAAAAATAATCTTATTAGTTCTTGTAACTCTTTGGGGACTACGACTTTCAATATTCCTCGCCTTTAGAAATATTGGTAAAGGAGAAGATTATCGTTATCAGGAATTCAGAAAGAAATATGGACCGGAACGTTATTGGTGGGTTAGTTTTTTTCAAGTCTTTTTACTTCAAGGTATTTTAAGTATAGTAATTTCACTTACTCTGCTCGGAGTAAATTTTAACACACAAAACAATGATCTAAGTTGGTTAGACTTTCTTGCGATTTTTATCTGGTTAATTGGAATTGTTTTTGAAGCCGGCGGCGATTATCAAATGACAAAATTTAAAAAGAATCCGGAAAATAAAGGGAAGGTTTTAAATACCGGTTTTTGGAAATATACCAGACACCCTAATTATTTTGGTGATGCTGCCGTTTGGTGGGCGTATGCAATTTTCTCAATTGCTGCAGGAAGCTACTGGACAGTTGTTGGATCAATCATTATGACTTTCTTACTTCTAAAAGTTTCTGGGGTAGCTTTATTGGAAAAATCATTAAAAGCCGGTAAACCAGAGTATCACGAATACATAAAGAAAACAAATTCTTTTCTTCCATGGTTTCCTAAAAAATAACTATGGTTGAATTTGTAAAAGAAAATATTTGGCTTATACTTTTCATTGTTTGGGGTTTACCTCTTACCCACTACCGAAGTAAATTTAGAAAAATGGTTTATCAGACAGATGACTGGCGCATAAATATTAAACCAGCATTTTGGAAAGAAATAAAAGGTCTTTTTACTAATCTTTATCCGGATAATTTGAAATACAAAAAATTAAGAAATTTTTATTTATTCTATCTGGTAGTCTATTTTTTACTATTTATTTTTTATCGACTAAATCTCAAATAAAAAACTCCATCAAATTATATTTACTTAATGGAGTTTTACACCTCAATTTAAATATAGACACTACATGGTTTTATCAGCCATAGGATAATCAGTGTAACCTTTTTCGCCTGGAGTATAAAAAGTATCAAAATCTGGTTCTGCTAGCGGCAAATT
>CBEVZC010000257.1:0-3146 GCA_965554225.1 uncultured bacterium
TATTACGAAATTTACTAACTAAATAATAATAATTTAATAAAAATGAAAAAAATAATTATAGTATTCTCATTTTTAATGGGCAGCATCAGTTTGTTTGCTCAATCTATTGGAATGATAACCGGCAAAGTAGTAGATAAAACCACAAGAGAGCCCCTGATTGGTGTTAATATTATTGTAGCAGGGACTACAATTGGTGCTGCTACAGATATTGAGGGTAATTATGAAATAAGAAATTTAAAACCCGGTAGATATAATTTAACAGCAAGCTATATTGGCTATACAACATCTTCTAAAACGGATATATTAGTTTCTGCTATGAGACCACAGAAAGTAGATTTTGAACTTTCCACAGTATCTATAAATATTGAAGGAGTAACTGTCACATCCGGTTTTTATACTCAAGTAATAACCGAACCACTGAGCATAACTAGCTTTAGTAATGAGGAAATCAGAAGGACACCTGGAGGTTTTGAAGATGTTGTTAGAGCGCTATCTGTAATTCCCGGAGTTGCGAAACAATCTGCCGGAAGAAATGATTTGATTGTAAGAGGAGGAGCGCCTTCAGAAAATTTATATTTAATAGATGGTTTTGTAGTACCCAACATAAATCATTTTGCTACTCAAGGCGCTACCGGTGGAACCAACAGCTATATCGATTTAGATTTTGTTGATAAATCCACATTTTCAACGGGAGGATTCTCTGTTAAGTATGGCGACAAATTATCCTCAGTGCTTGGTGTAGATTTAAGAGAAGGAAGAAAAGACAGAATCGGAGGGAAAGCATTGATATCAGCATCGCAGTTTGGGTTCAATTTGGAAGGTCCAGTGACGCGGAAAGACAATTTTATCTTTTCAGTTCGCAGAAGTTATCTTGATTTTTTATTTAACGCATTCGGATTTTCATTTGTCCCACAATATTATGACATGCTTTTCAAATATAATTACAAAATTGACAATAGCAACAAACTTTCTCTTTTATTTGTCGGAGCACTTGATGACGTAAACTTCAATAATAACAGCAAGGAAGATCAGATTGATAATTCCAGAATACTGGCAAGCAATCAAAAACAATATACATTTGGGCTGTCCTATCAACATTTGATGGGCAATGGCTTTATGAATCTTCGATACGGCAGGAATTATATTGCGTACGATAGTTTTCAGAAGGACAGTTTACTAAATCCAATTTTTCTAAATAATTCAAATGAAGCTACCAATAATTTTACTGCTGATTTTGTAATGAAAGTTGGTAAATCTTCAGAAGTAAATTTTGGCGCCGGCTACAATTTAATAAAGAATAAGAATGAAATACGATTTCCTGAAAATTTTGTTACTTCATTTGGTGATACACTTCCGCTAAATAATGTGAAAGTCGATAAATATTTTCACAAAGCAAATCTTTACTTTCTTTATAATACTACATTGTTTGAACGCTTTGTAATCAATGCGGGTTTACGAGGTGACTATTTCAATCCACTAAATACTAAATTTACTTTAAGTCCGCGTACATCCTTTAAGTATGTTGCTTCATCTTCATTTTCTTTGAATTTTAGTGCCGGAATTTATCGTCAAACACCAGCATTAATTTGGTTAGCTTATCCGGGAAACAACAAATTAGAACCAATTCAAGTTGAACAATTTATTTTAGGGGCAGATTATTTGATTACACCTTCAACACGTTTTAAGATGGAATTGTTCTCTAAAAATTATAATAAATATACTACAAGTGAATTGCGAAATTATTTGGTACTTGCTAATTCCGGTTCCGGATTTGGAGGTGCCGAAGGTAATTTTGATTCATTTGGATTAGAAAAATTATCAAGTCGTGGGACAGGTACATCAAGGGGTATTGAATTTTCAGTACAGCAAAAAGCTACCGATATTCCACTTTATGGAATTGCAAGTTTAACATACAGCGAAACAAGATTTAAGGCAATTGACGGAGTAGATAGAGTAGGTAAGTACAACCAAAATTGGATAATTAATATATCTGGTGGATATTTATTGGGTTCAGACTGGATTTTTTCTGCGAAATTTAGGTTTGCGTCCGGCTTTCCTTATACACCAATTCATCAATATGGCACTCAAAAAGTAAGTGAATATTTAACTGAAAAATTGCCTGTATCTCATAGTCTTGATGTCCGTGTGGACAAAATTTGGGATTTTGCGGGAATGAGGTTGATTACATACATTGATATTCAAAATATATATAATAGAAAAAACCTAAATGGATACAGATGGGATTTCAATGAAAACAAAGTTGTAGGGCGAGAAGAATTTGGAATTTTACCTTCTATTGGTGTAAGTCTTGAATTTTAGAGGAATCAAAATGAAAATTACAATTACTACATTTCTGTTTATGGCAATTCAATTATTTGGACAAAGTGCAGACACAAAAGAACCACAAACAGTCGAAAAAGTAGCGTTGGGAAAATATATTGGGAAGTGGTTCGAAATAGCAAAAATTCCAAATAGGTTTCAAAGAAATTGTGCAAAAAATACTACTGCTACTTATTCAATGAATGAAAATGGAACGATAAAAGTTATAAATAGATGTGTTGAAGAAGATGGTGAAATTGATGAAGCTGAAGGAGTTGCAAGAATTACCGACACATTATCAAATGCAAAATTAGAAGTAAGTTTTGTCTCATTCTTAGGATGGCGACCATTCTGGGGTGCTTATTGGATTATTGGTTTAGATGAAAATTATCAGTGGGCAATTGTTGGGCATCCGGAAAGAAAATACGGCTGGATATTAAGTAGAACAAAATCAATTTCAAAGAATACCAAATCTAAAATATTTTCAATTTTGAAAAGTCAAGGTTACAATACAAACGAATTTGAAATGACAGTTCAAGAATAGGTAAAGTATCATTAAGAAAGTATTAATCGCCGGTGGTTCAGGTCAAATTGGAATTTATCTTAGTAAAAAATTAATCGAAAAGGATTATTGTGTTTCGATTTTAAGTAAAAGAAATATTTATTTTGATGAAATGCAAACTTATTTATGAGATGTTGAAAAAGGAGAAATTGATGCAGAAGCAACGGAAACAGCTGACTATGTAATCAATTTATCCGGTGCAAATATAGGAGCAAAAAGAATGCTCGGTGTTTCATTATAATCGGACTATCCCGCCAAAAAAAAC
>CBEVZC010000258.1:0-3145 GCA_965554225.1 uncultured bacterium
ATCCAGATTTTTCGCTTCACAAATTGAATAAATATTGTTGCTGCTTAAACTGTTCGCATCGTTTCCATCTTTCACCCAATGATGAAATATGCCACCGTTTTTTTCTTCAAATAAATTTAGTCCGCCGCCTGCTGTTCCAAGCCATATTCTTCTAAAGCGATCTTGTTTAATTACCCAAACATCATTATAACTGATACTTAAAGGATTATCCTGCTCATGTAACCAAACATCTAATTTACCGTTTGCGGGATTAAGCCTTACAGCTCCTATTCCCCAATACCCAATCCAAATTTTTTTGTTAAAATCTTTAAGAATTGATTTATTATAGTAAACAGATTGAGTTTTGATTTTAGGATCTTTTATATCCCAATTAACGATGGTGTTTGCCGAGTAATTATATTTTTTTAATCCCTGCCCGAATGTGCCAACCCAAATGGAGTTCTGATCGCCGGATTCCAGTGACCATATTTGATTTCCATCAAGTATAGGAATTCGATTAATTTTTAGATTATCATTTAAATCTTCTAATAAAAACAATCCGCTATTGGTACCGACCCAAATTTTATTTTCATTATTTTTTAAAATCGCGGTTATGTTTTTCTTCTGTAAAGGCGTAATATTATTGAGGGCCGAATTTCCAAAATCTATAGTGTTAAACAATGATGATTTTGGTGAGATATAACTTATTCCATTTTCTGTCACAATCCAGATAATTCCGGTTTTATCTCGTATTATTTTATTGATTTGATCGTTTATCAAGCCCTCATAATTGTTTTCATCATTGACAAACCTATAAGTTTCTCCAGTTTCAAGATTCATTTTTATAAGTCCGGAGTAAGAAGCTACCCAGATAATTTTCCCCCCCGAATTATTATCTTCTATAACTGAATTGACGCTTGTGCCGTATTGCAGATTCTCCGGGTTTTTAATTTCAACTCTTTGAAAAGTTGATTCTTTTACATTGAACTTATTAAGGTTATTAAAAGTACATACCCAAATGATGTTAGGTGAAGTTTCAGATTGAACTAATCTCCAGATTAAATTATTGCTAAGACTTTTCGGATTATTAGGATCGTGATAAAAATGTTCAAATCCCTTTTCCGGCTTTGAAGGGCTGAACCTATTTAAACCGATATATGTAGCAACTAAAATATTTCCATTTGCATCTTCAATTATATCCTGAACATAATTATGACTCAAACTTTTTTCATCTTCGGGATTTGAATTCCAATTTATGATCTGACTGTTTGAAAGATCTAATTTATAAAGACCTCCTTTATATGTACCGATCCAGATATATCCTCTGCTGTCTTCATATAAAGCAGTAATACTGTTTTCATTAGTCAATTCAGATTTGATTTCCCAATGAGTAAATTTTTCAGTAGAGGGATCAAACCTGTTAAGAACGCCTCCTTTTGTTCCGATCCAAATATTACCATTCCTGTCTTCAGCTAAGGTCCAAATACTATTATCTGAAATACTATTTGTATCAGTAGTATTTCTACGAAAGATTTTAAAATTGTAACCATCAAAACGATTCAATCCATCTTCAGTTGCAAACCATAAAAAACCCGTCCTATCCTGTAACACTGTATTCACAACATTACTTGATAATCCATCTTCAACTGTTAGATGCTTAAACCTTATTGCCTGAGCAAATAGTTCGGTTAAGCCAAAAACTAAGATTAAAACAAGATAAACAGGTAAATAATTTCGATTTGGTCTGGTCATAATTCAAATATAAGCATGATTGCCTATTTTACAAATTTATTAGAGTGAATAAAAGAAGTTATTTATTAATTTTTGATGATGTTAAAACAATCTGACGATAATAAAAAACCTCCCATTAATAAAACGAGAGGCTTCGGTGTGTAAGTCATTTCTTCATTTGTAAATTACATTATTTTAAAAGTGTCATCTTCTTTGTTTCAAAAAACTCCCCTGTTCTTAATTGATAGAAATAAACACCGCTTGTTAAATCAATTGCATTAAAATCGAATTCATAACTTCCGCTTTGTTATTCTTGATTAACAAGTACCCTAACTTCATTTCCAAGTATATCGTAAATTTTGAGTGAAGTGAAACCAGATTCAGGAATTTGAAATCTTATTTTTGTTGAGGGGTTAAAGGGATTAGGATAATTCTGTACCAAAGAATAGAGTTCGGGAGTTTCACTATTTGTTCTTTCAATTCCGGTAATAATAAATGCACCGTATACATCAACTGTAGGATTGCCATAAGTATCTAAATGGTTTCCGTTTACCGAAAGATCACGCAAATCATCAGCGCCATCACTATTTATTCCTAAATCCTCAAGCATTTCCATTCTGTAATAAGCAATCAGTCCACTATCGCTTGTGGCATAATATTCTGAAGATAAAGTATCTTGCATTGTAGAATTTATGTGAGCGGAATCGCGCGCTATGCTCCAGATTCTAACTTCATCTATATAACCCTTGAAATATGATCCCCATGCAGAGGTGCCAATCAGTTCAGTCGAATAATTTGGTATTCCACCTGCATAGCCATGTGAGCTTATTAGTTCACCATCTAAGTAAATATTAGTACCTGATGCGCTCCAGGTTGCTGCCACGTGCCGCCACACTCCCGAATCAGGTAGTACTCCCGAATTGTTCCATTGCCAGTCACCGGCGTAAGCACCAAAAAGTAGATTATTATTACCGGCGGTTGGAGGATGGCTGCCAAGCTTAGCCCAATCGCCATTAGTCCCTGGATGACCAATGCCTGCATTCCACATAGTAGTTGTCCAGAGCCATGGCTCAGGAGAGAACCAGAACTCAATTGTACCTTCGCTAGCTCCTGAAACGTTTGGCGTTAAGGGTGATGCATAGTCATCAGTTCCATCAAGCAATAAAGCATTACCGGCACTGGTTTGCGCAAATGCAAAACCGAATCCAAAAGATAATAATAAAACAATAATTAATAATATCTTTTTCATAAGCCTCCTTAAAGAAATTATAATTGTTTAATGTTAAAGGTTGGTGAACCTAAAGCGAATTTATTTATTAATTTTATAATTTGCAAGAGTTTCTAAATACTAATTATTAGCAATTATTGAATCAATTAAATAAATAAAATAGCTGTTACCTATAATTTTATTTGTTTTATGTCGGTTACGTTTTAT
>CBEVZC010000259.1:0-3073 GCA_965554225.1 uncultured bacterium
GTTAACCCCAGAGAATTAAATCTATTTTGTCGCACTTACTAATTGAATCTTAGAATTGCCTTTAGTTAACTCAATCAAGAATTCCAGATTCACGCAATCGAATAAATATTACCTTTATTTTTACCCTATATTTATATTAAATATAATCTAATAATTCTCTAAATTTGAATCATCAAATCAAAAGTAGACTTTTCATTTTAGGAAAAAATTGATTTATAAAAACTTGTCCATTTTATTATTTTTAATTTTCAGCATTTCTCTTTCTGCTCAAAATATTACACTTAGCGGTTATGTATTGGATGCGAAATCCGGTAAGCCTCTCAAATATGCAAACATCAGAGTAGCGAATACAACATTAGGCACTGCAGCAAATGCGGAAGGGAAATTTATTATGCAGGTTCCACAAGGTAGTTATAAAATTATTGTATCGTACTTGGGATATAAATCAGATTCTGTTACAATCAAAGTAGTTGCTGATAAAAAGTTTGATTGCAACTTATTGCCGGTTTCAATTAAGCTAAATGAAATAACAGTCCTCCCCAAAGAAAATCCGGCATTGGCTGTTATCAAACGAGCAATAAATATTAAGCACAACAGGAGTTCAAAGATAAATTCTTACAAAGTAAATGTATATACAAAAGGTTCTATTAAAACAACAAAAGATATTCTTTCATCAAATAATAGCGTAGGAGTATCGTTCGGAGAAAGTGATACATCAAAATTAAAAATTAGTGGGATTATAGAAAACGAAAGTATAAGCTACTTCAAAAAACCCGACAATAAAAAAGAGGTGATTATTGCGAGAAAGCAAAGTTCAAATTTCCCCCCAACAATCAACATAGTAACTGGCGGAAGGATTATTCAGAATTTTTATGATGATGATTTGCAATTTTTCAATCAGCCGTTACCGGGCCCGCTTTCCGATAACGCTTTTAGACATTACTTTTATTATATCCTAGATACGCTTGCTCAAGATAATGCAAATATATTCAAAATTTATTTCGCTCCTATTTCAGGAACGGACCCCGGATTTTACGGTGATATATACATAACCGATAAAACATTTAACCTCGTTAAACTTGTAGTTCATTTGAACAAGGCTGCAAACCCCGGCGGACTTTTAACAAAGAATACCATCTTTCAGCAGTTTGATAAATTTGATGGTATTTATATGCCCGTTGATTATAGAATTTTTGCAGATGCTGATTATCTCGGCTTAACAAAATTCGGATTTTCGTTAAATACAATTATGCGTAATTATAAAATTAATCTCCCCATAAATGACGACTTTTTTGATAAAGCTGTAGTAACGGTTTTGCCGGATGCAGACAAAAAGGATTCTAGTTATTGGAAATCAACAGTTCCAACACCTTACACTGTGGAAGAAACGGCTGCTTACAAACGGATAGATAGTTTGGAAACCGTTCGGACTGCATTTTGGCAGAGGATTCACGTTCTTGCGAGATCAACCAAATTAAATGACAATATCTCAATCAGCGGACCGTTGCAAATATATTATTTCAACCGGGTATCCGGCAATGCTTTGAATTTACAAATTTATGCTAAGAATTATCTAGATAACAGACTCAATACTTCTCTCAATTTTTCTTATGGATTTGCCGATAAAAAATTTAGCTGGAGATATAAATCAGACTATTATCTCGGCAAATACCGAACTTCAGTAATCTCATTTGATATATATAACAAAATTGCCGATATATTTGGTGCATCGGATGATTATAACTTGTTTACATCAACAATATTAAGTCTCTTAACAAAGTTTGAGTTCCGAGATTATTTTTATAAAAAAGGATTTAAAATTTCACTTACAAGTGAAGTACTCCCAATTCTTCAATTAGGCATAGGATTTGTTAATAGAAGCGATTTCAGTGCAATCAATAATTCCGATTTTTCTTTTTTTAAGAGGAACAATACCTACAGCATAAACCCGCCGATATTTGATACTAAAATTTATGGGATTACAACTAACTTTACATTGGATTTTCGCAATTATATTGAAGACGGATATTCAAGACGAAGAACTTGGCGTGGTAATGCTTTGCCTATAATCAGCGGCGATTTTTATTTCAGCAATAAATCCATTTTACACAGCAGTGTAGATTTTGAATTGTACAGAGCAAATATATACTGGCGAATTCCTACATTTAAAACTGCCGATTTACAATTGAATTTAAACGGAATTTATTCGCATAACGCAATCCCATATCAGATGATGTATGCTCTGCATGGGAATATTAGATCCGGAAGTAAAAATTTTACTTTTCGAACTCTAAGAATAGGAGAAGTTTTTGGTGATCGTGTTTTGGCAATTAATCTCGAACATAATTTTAACGATGAACTTTTCAGAATATTAAAAATTCCGTTTCTCATAGATTTACGACTTAAGTTTAAAGTATATGTTAACACAGCATTGAGTAATATTTCTGCTGACAGTAAAAGCATATTACCCCGCTCATTTAATTCATTTGTCCATCCGTTTTATGAGGTCGGTTTCGGAATAGGACAAGCATTACTGCCTATCGGTTTTGAATTTACATGGAAACTAAATTATCGTAATGAAAATAATTTTGCTTTTGGAATTAATACTTTTGTGTTTTAGAATTACAAAAATATCACACCTTCCACTGGTGTCGAGGTCCATACCTTGCCACGCTTTTAGTATTTTTATTATAAGGTTGTGCGTTTTTTAATTAAAGTAAATATAATAATAACTTTGAGTGTATGCCACATTTACGAAAGTAGAAATTATTTTTTATTCCGTCACGGTGCGACCGTGACTGCCTTGGGAAAGTTCAACTTATTAAGCTTCGGCAGACTGGTAATAAATTCCGCAGAGGTGTGGATATTTACAGCATTGGACTGTAAACGTAGTAAAACATCTCCTTCCTTCTTTTTGTGTTTTTCTGACTGACATGTCCATGCGTAGTTTGAGCGTCTTTGATCTCTTCATTTTATCGGCTACGTCTCTCTTCGTTCGACTTCGCGGTATTCAGTCTTTTTTTCGCTAAGCTCAAACGAAGACTGAGTGGAGGTGGCGGGAGTCGAACCCGCG
>CBEVZC010000260.1:0-3030 GCA_965554225.1 uncultured bacterium
AAGTTTGTTTTTTAACGCTGCTTATTCGTTCGATACTTTTACACGAAATGTATTTGATGAAACGGTTAAATACGGAAAGGAGTGGCAATTTTACGGCGGTATTTTATTCGATTTTAATTTTTAATGAGATTTTAAAATGAAATATTTATTATCAATTACAGTATTTTTATTAAGTTTCCCGGTCTTGGCTCAAAAACAATCAACGGTACTATCCGGCAATCTCAAACTTGATACGGAAATTGCCTTGCAAAGATTAGCGTCAATAAAAAAAGAAGATGGTAAAGAGAGTTTATCTGCAAAAAGAAAATCTCCCTTGGTTGCCGGAGTGCTTTCTTTCGGACTTCCGGGAGCCGGTAGTTTTTATCTTGGTCAGTATTGGAAATCAGCAATTTATCTTGGCGTTGAAGCGGTTGGTATTGTAGTCGGAATTATCTACAATAATAAAGGAGATGACCAAACAATCTTTTTTGAAAACTTTGCTCAAAAACACTGGAGTGTTAAAAGATATGCAAGCTGGACTTTGGCAAATGCACAAAAAATAAATCCTAACATTGATGTTAACAGTTACCAGGTTTTTAGGTCTGACGGTAATGTGAATTGGAATGAATTAAATAGACTGGAAGGTAACGTTGGGAGCTATTATTCGCATCGTTTGGCTCACTTTGGAGAACAGCAATATTATGAAATGATTGGTAAATATACACAGTTTAATGTTGGCTGGGATGATTTTGGAGATGATGTAAATAAAGAATATCATTACGGAGATCCGGTAACAAAGAGATTCGATTATTACTCCGAACAACGGGGCAAGGCAAATGATTATTACGATATTGCAAAATGGGGAGTAATAACTATTGTGGCAAATCACATCATCAGTGCATTCGAATCTGCATGGTCTGCAAGCCGATATAATAAAAAGTTAGAGATGAATGTAGCCGTTGATAAAATTAATCTCGGGTATTTTGTTGAATACTTTCCTAAGTTTAATCTTAAATTTCAATTCTAAATTGTAAAAGTAAATTTCATGAAAATTCCTTTAGTTGTAATAGTGGGCAGACCGAATGTCGGGAAGTCTACGTTATTTAATAGATTAACTAAGAGCAAAAATTCCATTGTAGATGATGTAAGCGGTGTAACCCGTGATAGAATATACGGTGATGTTGAATGGAATGGTAAATCATTTAGAGTAATGGATACCGGTGGTTACGTTCCTAATTCGTCGGATCTGTTTGAAGCTGCCATCCGTGAGCAGGTTGTTTTAGCACTTGAAGAAGCCGACGCAATATTTTTTGTAACCGATGCGCGTGTTGGTATAAACCCGATAGATGAAGAAGTAGCCGGAATTCTTAGAACTTCGGATAAACCGTCTTTTCTTTTAGTTAATAAAGCCGATACTGAAAAATTTTCCTCCTACAAATCAGAATTTTATAGTTTCGGACTTGAAAATGTTTACGACATTTCTGCTCTAAACGGAAGAAATCTTGGTGACGTTCTCGATAGTGTAGTTGATAAATTATCTTTCAGTGAAAACGAGCTGGAGGACGAAGAAAGATTAAAAATTGCAATTGTCGGCAGGCCTAATGTCGGTAAATCGTCTTTGACTAATGCTTTGCTAGGAAAAGACAGAAGCATTGTAACCAATATTCCCGGAACAACTCGCGACAGCATCAATTCAGTACTAAAATATTATGGTGAAGAAATACTTTTAGTCGATACTGCAGGATTAAGAAAAAAAGCAAGAGTAAAAGAAAATATAGAATTTTACTCAAACGTTAGAACGTATAAAGCATTAGGGGATTGTGATATTGCCATTATTTTGTTAGATGCTCAATACGGATTGGAAAAACAAGACCAGCGGATTATTCAAGAAGCAGTAAGAAGACGCAAAGGAATAATTCTGGCTATTAATAAATGGGACCTGATTAAGAAAGAAACTAATACGTCTAAAGAATATGCAGAAGAATTAAGGCATAAGCTCGGTTCAATAGATTACTTGCCTGTTGTTTTTATATCCGCATTAACAAAGCAAAGAATTACAAAACTAATTAAAATGGCAAAAGATATTCAGAATGAAAGATTAAAGAAAATTTCAACATCCGAGCTAAATGAAATACTATTGCCGGAAATACAAAAAAACCCTCCGCCTTCTACAAGCAGAGGAAGAGAAATAAAGATTAAATATATAACTCAGGTCGGTGAAAAATATCCTATTTTCTTTTTATTTGCCAACGACGTTAATGAAATTCCCTCTCATTATAAAAGATTTTTAGAAAAATTAATCCGCAAAAATTTCGGTTATGTAGGTGTTCCTATCTCTGTAATACTTAAAGAAAAATAAACCGTTTCCTAAATTACTTAATCTCTTCCACCGCCGGTAAATCTTAATAAAATTAAGAATAAGTTAATAAAATCAAGATATAAAGCCAGTGCGCCGATAATTGCAACTCTTTTAAATTGCTCGGTTTCACGATCTAACATTTTTTCGCCAATATTTTTTATCTTTTGTGTATCGTAAGCTGTAAGTCCGACGAAAACTATTATTCCTATATAACTTACTATCCAGTTTAATGTTGAACTGTGTACAAAAAAGTTAACAAGCGTGGCAATTATTATTCCTATTAAAGCCATGAATAAATACTTACCAATAGATGTTAAATCAGTTTTAGTTACATAGCCGTAAAAACTGGTTGCTCCGAAAGTTAGAGCGGTTATAAAAAATGTAGTTGAAATGGATTGCATCGTGTAGACGATAAAAATAGAAGAAATTGTTAAACCGTTTATTACCGCAAATAGAACGAAGAGAATTCCGGCAGTGGAACTGCTCATTGATTTCATTCCGCCGGATATTACGAAAACAAGTGCAAGTTCGCCTAAAAACAAAAACCAAATTGCAAACGAATTACCAAAAATCATTTGCTGAACTGCCGAATTATGTGCCACAAAATAAGCTGTAA
Organism: uncultured bacterium; assembly: GCA_965554225.1. Taxonomy (GTDB): domain Bacteria; phylum Bacteroidota; class Ignavibacteria; order Ignavibacteriales; family Melioribacteraceae; genus BMS3ABIN04. The sequence continues at coordinate 2,955 of CBEVZC010000260.1, forward strand.
GTCCGGAAAGAAATAATCCTACCATCATCCAATTATATACGGAACGTAATAATGTATTTTCTTGTGCTTTCGAAAG
>CBEVZC010000261.1:0-3027 GCA_965554225.1 uncultured bacterium
ATATGTACCCGGTAAATTAAATCAAGTTTATTTTTCTTCGTTTGGAACTTTGCAATTTTCTCCTCGGTAATTCCGGCTTTCTGTAACTCGCCGGTCCACTTTCCCATATCCCGGACAAACTGCAAACGGTTATCTAATGTTCTGTATTCATATCCTTTATAAATATTGTATTGACTCTGAAAAGCAAAATCAAGTTCCGGCAGTAATTGATTTTTGAGACTTTGTGTATTCGCAACTTTACTTTCTTCAATCTTCTTAAACGCTTTTAACGATGGATAATTTGCGAGTGCTGAATCTATACAAGACTTTAAAGTTATTACCCTAATGTTTTGTGCTTGCATTGACGTTATAGTAATAAGTCCGAATATTATAAATGATATTTTTCTTAAATTATTTCTTCCCATTATCTCACCATAAATTTAAAGTACAAAGCGCCAGATTAATTTTGTAAGCACCGTTGTATTGGTTGAATGCCAACCGGAAATTTGAGTATCGAATGCCTGGTTAACAACAAAGTAAAAATTAGTACCCGGTGTTGGAATCCAGTTCACACGGAAATTAAGCAGAACTTCATCGTCGTCATTATTCCACTGCCCGAATATCGAACCGAAAAGATCGGGGCTGAGTGCTATATTAATTCTCCCGCCGAATTCATTTACTATGAAACTTCCTTGCGGCAGAGTAATATAGTTCTGAGTAAAATCGGAACTGATGTTAATGTTTTTATTAATCTGAAAAACACTTCTGACAAACCATTCCGTTCTTTTTCCGGTGTAAAAATCACCCCAGTTTACGAAAAGAAATCCATAAACAGGTCTTCCTTCAAAAGTAGCAAATTGCAATTCATATTGTGTAAACCAATATTCACCCTTCGGAATAATTACACCGTCATGAATTTCAAAATCTTCCGTTAAATTTTCTGCTCTTCGCTGAATGTTCGATTCAAAAAATTCGCCGCTCTTTGTTGTGAATCCAAGCGGACGGAACTCTGTATATAAGGATTGCAAAGCATGAGTTTTATCATTTATGTAGTAATTAAAATCAAAAGGTTTGAATACAAGTTTTTGAATCCAAGGAAGAAATTTTGGTCGCGGTTTAATTCGGAGATCAGCATTATACATTTGATAATTTGTTCTTCGTAAAAATCCGGTTTCAGGATTAAAGTTAGAGCTTGCTCTATCCCAAACAGCTGAAAAATCAATTAGATCATTCGGGTAATCAAGAAATATTCGGTGAGCTAATCCTGTTTTATTATCTGCATCGGAAGTATAGCTTTGAGCAACAGCGCCGCCGATAGAAAGATTTTTATCTCCGAAAATTTTAGATGTTGAATAAAGAAAATCAGCGCCGTAAATCGCATTCTGCCTTCCCGGCTCAATTTTACTAACTCCTATTAAACCAATATTAGATTGCTTTAAAACATCTTGTTTCCATCTCAAAACCGAGTAATTTGTAGAAGGAATTGAATCCTGCTTTGCCGTTTGAATGCTCATCCCGCCAAGAGTGGTATTCCCGGTTTTCCCCAGCAAACGGGCGCCGGCAATAATCGGTATTGTTGTTCCATCGGGAGCCAAGCCGATTCTTCTGCTATAAAACGGACGGACACTGTGCCCAAGTCCAAAATTGAAATAGTCCTGTCCCTCAAGGAAAAATTCTCTTTTTTCAGGATAGAACAAAGAGAAGCGTGTTAAATTAACCTGCTGTTGGTCAGACTCAACCTGAGCAAAATCTGTATTAAAGCTTAAATTCAGTTTCATTGTAGGAGTTATGAGATAATTTATATCGCCGCCTACATTTGAAGTAAAATCGTTTCCGGTATCTTTGTTATTTTCAATACCGGCAATACCGTAAGGTTTTATCTCAACCAAAGTAACTTCGCTTAATCCTTCAATTCCTATTAATTTACCTGCACGCGAAACTTGTTCAATTTCAGAATCACGTGACCAACCCTTCCATAAATCTTGTTCGCGCTTTCTTCGAATATTACGTTCAAAATTAATTCCCCAAATCTGGTTGTCTTTTGTGTTGAATTTTAATGATGAAAGTGGGATTTCAAATTCGGCAAACCAGCCTTTATCTGTTATTTTAGTTTTAACATTCCACACGCCGTCCCATGCCCTGTTTACCGAATTTCCGTTATCCTGAATCAGAGCATCAAACCTGGCGCCGTTTGGATTTGTTACAAAAAGATAACCGTTTCGTTTATCATTATAAGTATCGAGAATAAGTTTAAAATTATCTTCGGTGCTGTAATCAAAATCCCGTTTCATTTTTTGGTTTACTATTTTATTAGGATTATCATCGAAGCACCAAATACCTATATAAAGATTTTCGTCATCGTATAAAACCGCTACTTCGGTGCGTTCGGTAGCAGGTTTGCCTTCGTATAACTCGCGCTGAGTAAAATCGGATATATGTTTAGCATTCCACCATACCGATTCGGAAAGATTTCCATCCAATTTAATCGATTTATTAATTCTAAATGCGTGAATTTTATCTAACGGGTTTGGCTGCGCATTATTGATTTTAACAACTAAAATCAGAATCGAAAAAATAGAAATTACTCTGATTACCCTTTTCATAATATTATAATGTCCCCAAATTTGTTAAAATAGACACCCGGATTGGCTGATTGTTTGATTGAAAATTCACTCAGCCGGCCGGCCATTCTGTCGTCTATTTGCTTTTTAACTTCACTTCAAAATTATCAAACGAAGTAACTGCATCAGCTTTTGTCCAAAGCCCTACACCGCCCGGTTTTGTGAAGGTATTGTCATCAGCTTCAAGCAATTTTTTACCATTCAAATAACCTGTAATATGTTTACCGTTTTGTACAATTTCCATTTCTTGCCATTTGCCTTTAAGAAGTTTTATGCGGGCGCTCGCCAGAATTTTTCGTGCTTCATTTTTAATAAAATAAATCCGGAAATTATTTTCGAGCGGATTGTAGCGGGCTATATAATAGTTTCCCTTATCCTGTGCTCGCCAAATAACCCCGCCTCCTTCATCTTCTTCGCCGGTGTTTGC
>CBEVZC010000262.1:0-3015 GCA_965554225.1 uncultured bacterium
ATTAGCGATGCATATCCTAAAAATGTTGATCAATTCCTGGATAACTCTTTTGATTTCGTGATAACGGTTTGCGATAACGCTAAAGAGACTTGTCCGATTTTTATTGGAGACGTAAAGGAGCAGCTCCACATTGGGTTTGAGGATCCTGCCGATGCGGTTGGAACTGAAGAGGAAATTCTTGATGAGTTTAGAAAAATTAGAAACCAAATTAAAGAACGATTTGAGGAATTTTATAATAAAATTATATGATAATTTAATTTCGAAAAATTGATTCCCGACAAAAGCATTCGGGAATGACGGCAATGGGAATTTGTCATTCCCGCATGTTCCCCGATTAAAACATTCGAGGACAGGTTTAAGCGGGAATCTAACTTAAAAAAAATATATAAATGCTTTCGCAGGTATGATAAATTAAAAAACCAGGAGAGTAAAAATGTTAAAAATAAAAGTTGTAGGAACCGGATGCCCGAATTGTTTAAAGCTAAAATCACTGGTTGAGGATGTTGTAAAAGAACAAAATCTGCCGGCTCAAATAGAAAATATTACAGACTATAATGAGTTTGCGGATTTGGGAATATTTATAACTCCGGGATTGATAGTAAACAACAAAATATTAAGCAGCGGCAAGATACCAACCAAATCGACTTTGGAACATTGGTTAAGCAAATTTAATTGATTTCAATATTATGGGGAACATTCTACAACTGTAAAGCTTTCAATGAAAAAGTAATGGTGATAAACTGATCAAAAAGAAAAAACTTAAATTTTTAGATAGATTCTTAACTCTATGGATATTTCTCGCAATGTTCATTGGGGTGTTCGCGGGATATATATATCCTAAAATCACGGACTTCTGGAATCTATTTCAATCGGGTACAACCAACATTCCAATTGCAATCGGATTAATCTTGATGATGTATCCGCCCCTTGCAAAGGTTAAATATGAAGAATTGGGAGATGTGTTTAAAAATGCAAAAATCTTAACTCTCTCACTCGTACAAAATTGGATAATCGGACCGGTATTGATGTTTGTTCTTGCCGTTATATTCTTACATGATTATCCGCAATATATGGCTGGTTTAATTATGATTGGTCTGGCGCGCTGCATTGCAATGGTTATAGTCTGGAACGATCTTGCTAACGGAGACAGAGAATATGCTGCGGGGTTGGTTGCTTTTAATTCGATTTTTCAGGTTCTCTTTTATTCCCTGTTTGCTTACATATTCCTTACCGTAATTCCGGAATGGCTTGGGATGAACTCTTTTGCAATAAATATCTCGATCGGACAAATAGCTGAAAGTGTGCTAATTTATCTTGGAATTCCGTTTGCAGCAGGATTTTTAACAAGATATTTTCTTATTAAGCAAAAAGGGAAAAAGTGGTATGAGCTCAAATTTATACCCAAACTAAGTCCGTTAACGCTATACGCATTGCTCTTTACAATTTTTGTAATGTTCTCGCTTAAAGGGGAAATGATAGTTGCTATACCTTATGATGTAGTACTAATTGCGGTTCCGTTGATACTCTATTTTGTAATAATGTTCTTTGTTTCATTTTACATGAGCAAAAAATTTGGAGCCGACTATCAGAAAACGGCTACACTTTCATTTACAGCGGCAAGTAATAATTTCGAACTGGCAATTGCCGTTGCAGTTGCAGTTTTCGGAATAAATTCGGGCGAAGCTTTCGCTGCTGTAATAGGTCCGCTGGTCGAAGTTCCGGTAATGATTTTGCTGGTTGATGTTGCTCTGAAATTTAGGGGAAAGTATTTTGCAACAAATTAAAAACTCTGTGACAATCTGTGTCCTCTGTGGTTTTTGTTTTAAGCAGAAAAATTAGAATTAATTAAGGAGAAAGATAAATAATGGAATGGTTATCAAATCTTGAAAAAGCAAAAGAAGAATCGCAAAAAACCCGTAAACTGATTCTTCTTCAATTTGAAATGGATAATTGCGGCGGCTGCAAAAAAATGAATGCAACTACCTATAAAGATCAGAAAGTAATTGATGAAATGAACGAGTGGTTTGTTCTCTTAAAACTTGATTTGATAAAGGATAGAGAAGTAAGAAAGTCGCTTGGTGCTTACTGGACACCGGCTTTTTACTTTCTCGATCACAACGGGAATTCATATTATCACTTTAACGGGTATCTCCCAGCAGAGGAATTCAGAGCAATGTTAAGATTAGGAATAGCGGAAACAATTATGCCTCGCGGAAGATATGATGATATAATAAATATGATTGATAAGGATATTAATGAGTTAACTAACACATCTTTTTACCCAAAACTTTTAGTGGCAAGAGAGACCGCTCGTTACATCAAGGTAAAAGATAATTCCCAGTTAAAAAAAACATTAAAAGAAATACAAAGCACTCATCCATATTCAACAGAATCAAAAATGTATTTCTGGGATAGTTGATAATTTGATTACGGCAATAATTATATTTTTAATTGTAAGTGTCATACTCAGTATGGTTGGTTTGGGAGGCGGAGCCTTTTACGTTCCTTTATTGCTGGCTTTAGGTTTCGGATTCCAGAGTGCATCTTCAACAAGCTTATTCCTAATTATGATTACCGGATTTGCTGCTTTTCTTCAATTTAGAAAAGCTAAATTAGTTGATTTACAGCTTGCTATAGTAATGGAAACCTTTACGGATATTGGCGCATTTATAGGGGGTTTTACATCTATTCATTTTCAAGGGCAGTATTTGAAAATATTATTCGGGGTTCTTTTACTTATTGCATCTTATTTTATTTTGAGAATGCAGATGAGAAAAGAAAATACCGTTAAACTTAAAACCGGTTTTGGTTATTGGCAGAGAGATTTTGCAGGACATACTTACAGTATTTTAATTCCCGCAATTATTCCGATCACATTTGCTATCGGCTATTTATCCGGTTTGTTAGGAGTTGCAGGTGGGCTGCTTAAAATTCCTATTATGATTCTCTGGTTTGGAGTTCCGGCAAAAATTGCTGTTGCAACTTCTTCATTAATGGTGAGTTTTACAGGTTTGC
>CBEVZC010000263.1:0-3007 GCA_965554225.1 uncultured bacterium
TTATCCCGCAGTAATTGTGATTGGTGATTTGTTAAAGGCTCTGAAAAGCGGTAAATATGATCCCGATAATTCTGTTGTTGCATTAACACAGACCAACGGGCAGTGCAGAGCTTCTAACTATGTGCCGCTGCTTAAAAAAGCTTTGGTTGATGCGGGATTTGTAAATACTCCGGTTATAACGTTAAGCGCCGATTCATTTGCCGAAGGTTTTGTATTTAACCCGATTAAATTAATAAAATATACCGTTGTACTTTATTCAATTGCCGATGCTTTAATGAGAATGAAGATGAGAATTAAACCGTACGAAGCTCATAAAGGCGATACCAAATGTTTATTCGACAGATTGCAGGATGAGTTAATTCAGCGCGCTTACGAAGAACCGCCAAGCAAAAAAATGCTTATTGATTTTATAAAACATGCTGTACGGGAATTTAATAAAATTGAAGTAAACTATGTTAAACCGAAAAAGAAAGTAGGAATTGTAGGCGAGATTTATCTTAAAAGTAATGACTTTTCCAATAATTATTTAGTTGACTGGCTGGAAGAGAAGGGATATGAAGTTAAACTTCCATCGTACTTAAAATTCTTTGAATACGGATATTACAGTCAGCTTTACGATGTTAAGGAAAAAATAGATGTTTTACCTTTGAAACTTACCACCAGGGCAATAAATCATTATACAATTCAGCATTACAGAAATGTAGTTGAAAAAGAATTGCGAAGCTTCAAATTATATCAGGAAGAAATTTCAATAGAGGAAGCAATAAAAGAAAATGATAATGTTATGCCGCAGTATTTGCAGTTCGGCGAAGGGTGGCTTTTACCGATGGAAATTGCGGCAATGGCGCACGAAGGAGTTAAAGATGTTATTTCAGTTCAGCCGTTCGGTTGTATTTCCAACCATATTGTTGCAAAAGGAGAATACAGGGAATTGAAGGATAAATTTGGTGTTAATATGCTGCTGCTGGATTATGAAGCGGGGACCAGTAAAGTGAATACCGAAAATAGGCTGGAATTATTTCTATCAAGTAATTAAAAATGAATATAAATTATGTTCAGAGAACAATTTTTATACAATTTCCAAATGCATTGCTTTAGTTTGCTAAAAGATTTGTTTCTACAACTATGAATTAACTTGAGCGGGATTGTAAACCATTAAGGAGATAGCCAATATATTTGTTTGGTACTGTTCTGAATACTGGAAAAACTAAAATTAGAACCCAATCCAGTTATTTGATAATTAGTAAGTAATTACGTGCAAATTGTAAAGTGACCTATAATTGACCGATAATATAAAATAAATCGGGGTGATATTCTTTTGTCCTCTTGCCTGTCCGCCTCCGTTAGCTAACGGATTGTTGGGCGGGACTTTTTACCTTTAATATGGGTTATTCTGTTTACTCTTCAACATCTTTAAACCAAGGATTATTTCTTAATGGTTTAATAGTCCACCCATTGTGGATATTTCTTGGATTATTTAAAGGTGCTCTCCATTCCATATTATATTCATGTTCTCTTCCAAAATTGTCACCGTATTTGGTATTCTGGATTGGCAACTCGCCATATCTATTAAAAAATTCATCTAATAAATCGTATTCTAAATCTTTAAATGCATTGGGTGATCCTTTGACTCTTATTTCAGTCAACCAAATGTTAAAACTTATGTCTTGTAATGATTCAGAAAAATATCTAATCCAATTTCTCAAGTGAGAAGAAATTCTACTTCTTAAATTTCCACGACCGATATAAATTACTTGTGAAGGATGTCCAGAATAATCGATACTGATATTTTGAGCCAATGTTATTACGTAAACGCCACGTTTGACTTTTAAAAATCTATTTGCTCCATCCTCAATGTCATTCCATTGCTCCTTAAGGTCGTTCAATATTCTTAATCTTATTTTAGAATCAATCCATTCCCAATTTTCTTCACTAATATTCCCATTTTCCAAACCCGTTAAATTGAATCCACACTTTTCAGCGTATTCACGTATGCTAATAGGATATTTAGTTTTAAACCACTCAACATTAATTTTTGCCATATTTCCTCAAACAGTATAACGGAGTTGCAAATAACCCGCCGCCGAAAACGGCAAAGTTAAATTGACAACGAATATTTAATTTACCAAAGCAGTGTTTATCCGCCGTGGCGGATTCCTTTAGGCAAACACTGCGACAAAACTTTTATAATTGCACTTAACTGTTATTAAAAATTTAAACTACTAAATAAATATAAAATATACAATTTAGCCCGTACCGGTTCTGCGGTCAGGTTGATTTGCTGGTTATAAGCACATTTTATTTTAACAATAACATTTTCTTTGAATCAGAATAATTCGCTGATTTTAATCTATATATGTATACACCACTTGGGAGTTACTTGAATAAGGAATATTATATATAATTATTGTGGTTAGATTAAATGGATTTGGGTAGTTTTGAGATAAATAATATTTTCTTACTACCGCTTCTTTCTTATCCTCAACACTAGTTAACAAATCAGTATTTATTTCAAGGATATGACCGTACTCACCCGAAATCCACAGTTTATTATTTATTCTTGTCATATAATTTAGAAAAGTATAATCGGCAATTGATGAAAAACTTTCGCCTCCATTTACTGTATATTTTACAGAAGTTAAACCTCTTTCAAAAAAATCTTCTGTTAAAAAATATCCTCTTTCTTCTGAAGTAAATAACAGTTGATTAATATAAAAGCCCAAGTTTTCTTTCACTAAATTCCAAGTCAATCCACCATCAACCGATTTAAACAAACGATTTTTACTGGATAGCCAACCAATATTTTCATTTAAGAAAAATATATCATCAACATAATCTTGAAACTGTAGAGAACTCCAAGTTTGTCCGCCATCTTTGGTATCCAATATTATTGAATAATCAATTTCCAAAGGATTGGTTAATGCCCATCCCTTTGTGCTATCAATAAAGAAAAATTTGTACATTCCATAATCACTTGTCTCAAACCAAGTATTTCCTCCATCGGAAG
>CBEVZC010000264.1:0-2988 GCA_965554225.1 uncultured bacterium
TGTCCAATTTAATTTGTATTCCAATATTACTTATTTATTTTGGACAGCAGTGTTCCCCAAAGAAAACTCAGCGTAATGAAAAATTCAACTTTTTCAAAAAATTCTTACACTTTTTACAATCGGTAATGAGAAATATATGGTATAAATTATGGTTATAAATTAGTTGATAATAAATCATTTTATAAGTTATATACACAATTAGTAATGAATTTACCACCGAAGATTATGAGAGAAGAATTTTGTAAATAAAAAATATTTAAACTAACTTTAACAACAAATTAAACTAAAACGCGGGTTATTTTTGTTTCAGACCGAAATAATACATTTTGTTCAATCTTTTTCAAATCCGGTATTAACAATCTTTATGAAAATTATTACAAGCCTGGGGTATAAAGAATTTTTAATAGGATTTGTTTTAGTAATAATGTTTGGAGTAGATTTTAGGAAAGGATTTTATCTTTTCCATCTGGTTTTATTAACCGGGATACTAACAGAATTTTTTAAGCAGTATTTTGCCTTCCCAAGACCCTATGCCGTCGATTCAACCGTAAAAATATTTAGCGGTAATAACCAAAATCTCGTGCCATTTAAGAATATGGACGCAAAAAGTTTTTTTGGATTATTACCCCGGGAAGTGATAGACTATTATAGAAGCATAAAAGGCGCTTCCTTTGGTTTACCTTCCGGGCATACAAGTGTTGCAATAGTTTTATGGGGAGCTGTAATTGTTCTTTTTAAAAACAAAACTTTAAAGATTATTGCACTTTCTCTAATTTTTTTAATTCCGTTTTCAAGAATTTATTTAGGTCTTCATTTTTTAGCCGGCGTGTTAGGCGGATATTTACTTGGAGGAATAATACTTCTCTTTTTCTATGTGTCATCCATTCGATTTCAATGGGTAGATAATTTTTATAAAGTATCTTTTCGTCAAATAATTTTAATTTCATATTTGCTAGCGGTGCCAATACTTTTCCAGATTTTTATCTCAGATATTTATCCCCAGTTACAGGGCGTGCTTCTTGGATTAAACTTAACATTTGTTCTGATTTCACAAGAGGGAACTCCCAAATTAAACAAAGGAATATTAAGAAAGGTGGGGAATATTTTTCTAATAATTTTTCTATTGGGATTGACGGCAATATTTGTTTTGCTCATGTTTTCAATTTTGCCCGACAGTTTTCAAGGTTCGTTACATGATTTTATTAAGTACTTTTTAATAATATTTTTGAGTTTTTGGAGTGCGGGTAAGCTCGGATTAAAATTGAAATTAACTACAAAATAATTAGTTAAATATTCTTTGCTATTTATAAAATAAATGTCTAATTTTTTCTTACAATTGTTTTAATAATAATAACTTAGAAAGGAATCACAGATGAAAATTAACAAAATTATATCCGTTTTTGCATTCTTTTTGATTCTGGCTGTTTCTTCAAATATGTTTGCACAAGAGGGACAACAAAAGAAAATGAGTCCGGAACAAAAAGCATGGATGGAATACATGATGCCCGGACCAATGCAGAAAATGCTTGAAAAACATGTTGGCAAGTGGAAAACGGTAAATAAGTATTGGCAATATCCGGGAGCCGAGCCGATGGTTTCCAAAGGGACAGCGGAATATACAATGATTTTAGGCGGGCGTTATCTTAAAGGGACTTTTAGCGGAATCATGATGAATCAACCATTTAAAGGCATGAGTTTGGACGCATATGATAATGCTATCGGCAAGTTTAAGAGTATTTGGATCGACAACATGGGAACCGGAATTGCAAGTTCGGAAGGTACTTATGATAAAACTAACAATATGTTCAATTTTATGGGATCAATGGTTGACCCTGTGCAGAAAAAAGAAATGACGTTCAGAACTACAGTTAAGCTTGTTGATCCTAATACTGAAGTTTTTAATATGTATATGATGCACGACGGAAAAGAATTTAAAGGTATGGAAATTACTTATTCAAGGGTTAAATAAATAAAGGCCCAATTCTTATGTCCTTTGTCGTGAGCGGTAAAGGACATAATTTATTATTTCAACAATTTTTGCAGCTTCTCAATTTCATCTCTTAAATAAGCGGCTTTTTCAAACTCCAAATCTTTAGCTGCAATAAGCATTTCTTCCGTCATTTGGTCAATTAAGTCTTGCTTTTGCTCGTGCGACATATATTTTATTACCGGTTCGGCTACTTTAGCAAAGGAAGCTTCAATTTCCATATCTTTTTTGCGTACATCGGCAATGGAAGTGGAAGACAAAATTTCTTCCTTTGATTTATAAACAGTTTTAGGAGTAATATTATATTCATCGTTATATTTCGTTTGCAGTTTTCTACGGCGGTTAGTTTCGGAAATAGTTTTCTGCATTGAGTTGGTTATTTTATCCGCATACATAATTACTTTCCCGTCAACATTTCGTGCGGTTCGACCAGCCGTTTGCATTAACGAACGTTCACTTCGTAAAAATCCCTCTTTATCGGCGTCAATAATTGCAACTAACGAAACTTCAGGTAAATCCAATCCTTCACGCAAAAGATTAACTCCAACAAGAACATCAAAATCACCGATTCGTAAATCTCTAATAATTTCAACGCGTTCAAGAGCATCAATATCACTATGAATGTATCGTACTTTTATGTTGAGTTTATCAAGATAATCGGTTAAATCTTCCGCCATTTTTTTTGTTAATGTAGTAACTAATATTCTTTCTTGCTTTTCAACTCTATCTCTTATCTCTCCAATTAAATCGTCAATTTGACCTTTAATCGGTCGGACCTCAATCTCAGGATCCAGTAATCCTGTTGGACGAATAACTTGTTCAATAAATGCTCCACCGGTCTTCTCCATTTCATACGGTCCGGGTGTAGCACTTAAATAGATTACTTGGTTAACTAAATTTTCAAATTCATCGAACTTCAACGGTCTGTTATCCAGTGCGGAAGGAAGTCTGAAGCCATATTCTACCAAAGTTTCCTTTCTTGCCCTGTCGCCGTTGTACAT
>CBEVZC010000265.1:0-2986 GCA_965554225.1 uncultured bacterium
TTATTAAATTGAATTATAATAAATTGATAAGATTTAAATGAATTTCAAACAAATAATATTTGTTGCAATAAGTTCAACAATAATCATTGCATTCATATTTATAACCTTTATTCTTTCACCTAATAACAGTTCCGGCCCACATTCATCCGCTATGACAATTCACTATGTAAGCCATATTTCACCTGCTCATCAAAAAGTTATAGACAATTTTAATAAAAAATATGAGGGTAGAATAAAGGTTGAAACAATCAACCTTCCATTTGAAAAATTCAGCACAAATGAAAGGAAAGAATTATTAGCGAGGTTTTTAAGAAGTAAAAGCGACAGGATTGATGTATTTACAGTGGATCAGATATGGGTGCCACGATTTGCTAAATGGGCTCTTACTCTCGATCCATATTTTGAGAAAAGCGACTTGAATAATTTGCTCGAATATGCCCATAGTACATGTTATTATAAGGATTCACTGGTTTCTCTTCCGCTATATCTTGATGTTGCAGTAATGTATTACAGAAAAGATAAAATTAAAACCGATAATTCTTTACGCTTAGATTCTGAAAATACAATTACCTGGGAACAACTAATACAAAACTGGTCACCAAACAATACTCAAAATCCGGTATTTTTATTTCCTGCCGACGATTATGAAGGGCTGATGTGCATGTTCGTTGAAATGCTCGATGGACTCGGCAGTCCGCTGATTCAAAATAATAAATTAATGCTTGAAACAAAGCAATCAGAAAGAGCATTGCGTTTAATGATTGATCTGATTAATAAATATAATATCACACCCAAAAATGTTGTAACTTTTCGGGAGAATGAATGTTACAATCTATTTCTGAAAAGCGATGGTATATTTTTGAGGGGCTGGCCGGCTTTGCTGAAAGATCATGCAGAATTAGTAAACCAAACTGATCTTGGTAATAAAATAGGAATAGCACCTACTCCCTATTTTGAAGATGGTAAACAGGTTTCGGTTTTTGGCGGCTGGAATTTAATGATTTCTAAATTTTCTTCTAAAAAAAATGAATCAATAATTTTTATTAAATATCTGTTAAGCGAAGAGGTTCAAAAATTATTGCACAATGATGGTGGTTATTTACCTGTAGTTGCATCCTTATATAAAAACAATCCGGAACTGGAATTCTATAGTACTATTATGAAGAGAGGTATTCATAGACCGTTTCTTGAAAATTATACAAAAATTTCGGATATAATTGTCTCTGCTCTAAATAGAGCCATCCGCGGTGAACAGTCAATTTCGGCTGCGCTTAGATCAGCAAATGAAAAAATAATAAATGAAAATATTGAAATAAAATAGATACCGAATGTTTAGCTTAAAAAATTATTTTGATAATGTAAAGAAATATCATTTTGAATTTAAACACCTGACAGTGTTATTTATTGTATTGCTGGCGTTTCAAATTATTGTCTCGTTAATAAATAAATCTTCAATCACTTCATTTCTCGATAACACACACAAATGGTATCAGAAAGATGCTGTGGAAAAACTAGCCAACCTGACTACTACTTCATTAGAATTAATTTTGGAATCAATTTACACGCATGAAGAGATTGAAAGAGAAGAGAAAACGAGGCTGATCCAATCATTTAACATAATTTTCAGTCAGCAGGTTCTTCAGCACGATATCCAGGAACTCTGTATTTTAACGGAAAAAAAAGGTAAAATTGAAGCCATCGATAACGGGAAATCATTTATTTCATTTGTAATGGAGGATGAAAATGTATCGGAGTTCGATACAAAAAATCATCAGGAAGCGGTTAGATTTTATGAGAAATTTGGTAAAGAATTGAAAGCAACCGAACAAATTAAAACATTAAAAGATGAGCATAATACTTACCACGTTCTCGTCCCGTTTGTAATCAGGGGAGAATATATGGGTGCGGTTTACATTAGGAATAATCCCGATTTTTCATTGATCACTGATCAGCTTATTTCGTCGCACGATGAAACTACAATTATTTATGTTTCATTAATTCTGCTTGGTTTTATCGCAATGTATTTTATTTCATCTTATACTGTAAGAGAACGGGATGAGGCGCAAAAACGTTTATTCGAAGAGCACGAAGCAAATCTGAAAAAACAAATTGAATACGAAAAGGAACTCGTCTTTACAAAAAGGATTTATCATACCCATCACAAAGCGGAAAAAATAATGGGATTCATTAAGGAAGATTTATCTTCTTTAAATGAAAATAACATAGATGAAATAAATTACCGAGTATCAAAATATTCAAACTTCATTTCCCGTGTTATTTACGATATGAAATGGTTCGATCCTCCTGTTCAAACAATACGGGGATCAATTTATAATACTAACTTAAACGAAGTATTGAAATTTATTGTTGATAACATTTTTTTAAGAGTATCACGCATTTCAGACCGATATAGTTTCATCCTGAATTTTGATGATGAACTTCCGATTGTTTCTGTAAATGAATTTGTTGTTTGGGAATTATTTGAACCTTTGATACAAAATTGTGTGGAGCATGGTAATAAAAATAATCTGACGATAAACATTTCAACCAGTTATGATATTAAAAACAGAAACAGCTTCGTTTATATAAAGGATAACGGAAAAGGAATAGACCCGGAACTTCTTGAACTTGATAGTAACGGAATAAAAAAAATATTTGGCGAAAAAACAAGCACTAAAAAATCTGATTCTCAGGGAAGCGGATACGGTTGTTACATCGCTTACCAAATTGCCAATCGTTGCGGTTGGAAATTGGATGCGGGCAATAACCCCGAAGGAGGATGCGTATATACTATATTTATTAAAAATAACAATGGATAACTAAATGTTTAATAATAAACTGATAAATATACTTCTTATTGAAGATGAAGAATTTGATGTAAAACGGGTAACTAAAACGATTGAACCATTTTCAGATAAAATGAAAATTACCCATATTGTTTCGGATGGAAATTCAGCGCTGACTGAATTAAAATCCGGTGAAACGG
>CBEVZC010000266.1:0-2942 GCA_965554225.1 uncultured bacterium
TTTGCTCATTTCCAGATAAAATTCTTTAAAGTTATACATAAAATATAAATATAGTTAAAACAGGCTAAAAATATGAAAATTGGTAAACTTAAAAAAATAGATGTTCGAGAACTTTGGAACGGTGAAGCAACAGATTTTACACCTTGGTTAGCAAAAGATGAAAACATAAAACAATTAGGAGATGTTGTTCAAATTGAACTGGAAGTAATTGACCAAGAAAAAAATGTTGGACCATTTAGAGCAGATATTCTTTGCAAAAATACCATTGATGACCACTATGTATTAATAGAAAACCAGCTTGAAAAAACAGACCATTCTCATTTAGGACAAATAATGACTTATGCTGCTGGATTAGATGCTGTTACTGTAATTTGGATAGCAAAGCAATTCACAGAAGAACATCGAGCTACAATTGATTGGCTCAATAGAATAACTGATGAACAATTTAATTTTTTTGGAATAGAAATAGAAGCGTATAAAATTGGAGATAGTTTTCCAGCACCATTATTTCAAATAGTCAGTAAACCAAATGAGTGGTCAAGGACAGTAAAAAGTGCTGCATCGACGCAAAACCTTACTGGTGCAAAAACTTTAAATCTTGAATATTGGACAGCTATGAAAAGATATTTCGAAGAAAAAGGAACATTTTTGCGACATCAAAAACCACAACCACAACATTGGACAAATTTTGCGCTTGGAAAGAGTTATTTTCATATGGCAGCAGTCTCAAGTGTAAGAGATAATTTTTTAAGAGTTGAATTTTTAATCAATACAGATAATTCCAAAGAAGATTTTAGGAAGCTAAAAGAAAAATTTGAACAACAGTCATACGAACAAATTAGCAAAGATTTAATTTGGGATGAAATTCCAGACAAAAAAGTATCGTGGGCTTATTTGAAGAAAGAAGCAAATGTCAGTGATAAATCTGACTGGGCAAATCAACACCAGTGGTTTATGGAAACACTTGAAAAATTTGATAAATTCTTTCGTCCTAAAGTTAAAAACTTGTAAAATAAATGTATAACCATTGGCTCAACTTTACCGCAGGGGCTGTGCGGTTTTTCAAGTTTGGAAGTCCGCATAAAGTTTTTCTTTTTTTAATGTTTGTGCCCCGCAATCCTGCGGCAAGTTAGCCAAAACGTTATAAACAATGTGGATTGTTTAATGAAAAAGATAATTCTATATACTTTTTTCTCAATGTCTATCTTTTTATTTATTAAATGTAAAGATGAAATTAATGAACCAGCTCCTGAGCCAGAGATTCTTTACAAAGTTGAAGGAATAGTTTTATTTAATAATGTTCCATTAGATAATATTGATGTATTCCTTGATACTGTTAAATGCGTTACTGATTCATTAGGTTATTTTGTATTTGACAGTCTCAATTCTCAAACTTCAAGTTTAAAAATAAATTATCCTCAATATGTTCCAATTGATACTATTATTAATATAAGTCAGAACTGTTATCTGATTTTGAACTTAGCTTATAGGAGTAACTCATTTTTACCTTTGTCAATTGGAAACAAATGGTTTTACAACAATACAATGGCTCCTAGACCAGATAGTACAGAAATTGAGTTAACTATTGAAGTTGTTGGAATTGAACAAAAAGCTAATCTTGATTTTTATAAGCTGTTATTTACTAACGCATCCTCTGGTCAAATAGATACTTCGAGATATTTTCGATATATGAGAATTAGTGCTGATTCACTGTATGAGTTTGCTTGTGATGAAGTTGAATTACTCGCAATTTTTAATATTCCTTTAAGTACTATATTTCAAACTCATAGATGTATTTTTAGCTATAATGTAACATTATATGATAAAAGTGATTTAATGCTTAAATATTTTTATAGAGCTATTGGTACTTTGGATGCCGATTACTATTTATACTTTCAAAAAGGTGTTGGAATAAATCGATGGTTGACACCAGATAACAATTACGTTTTAGATAGTTATTACATTAATTAATAATTGTTTATAACCTGTGCCTCAAGCGGAAAGCATTTTCGCATTTTGCATTTGTGCAATTTAATAGTTTGTAATTCCGTTTTTATTTTCTTGTTCAACGTAATTTGTAAATGAGAGTTTGTTCTAAATTAAAAATGTTTAATAAATGTAGCGTTGTTGTTCTGGGCTTCGGCTTAGGTACATAGCCGTTATATGCTTTCAAATAAATTCGGAGGAGTTATATGAATTCATTCAAGATTCTTTCTAATATAATAGTCTCCATTTGTATATTCTTATTATTGAACACCTCTGTCTTTGCACAGCATTCCAAAACTGATTCAACTATTGAACATTTAATGAACCAGATGTTTGATGCCTGGTCCAACAATAATCCAAATACAATTGATTCTATTTTTGCTGAAGATGGCATTTATGAAGATGTTCCAGGCAATACGGTAGTTAAGGGTAGAGACAACATTAAAAAATTGTTGAAGGAAACGACTTCTGCTATACCTGATTTTAACATAAAATTACTAGAATGGTTTTCATCAGGAAATAAGGTAGCTTGTCAATGGATTATGAAAGGGACACAAACCGGGAACATGGGAGATATCCCCGCAACAGGAAAGTCATTTTCAGTTCGGGGAGCTTCGATTGCTATAATGAAAGAGGGAAAAATTATTCGATGGACTGACTATTATGATGGGTATACATTTCTCAAGCAATTGGGAGTTATTCCAACTAAAGATTCAGAAAATAGCAATTGATTTTTATGCAACTCTTCATTACTTTGCAAAAAAAAGAGGTTTAAAATGCGCAGCATAATTTCTCTTTTAAAATTTTTCCCCGCTTCACTTTTATTGCTTACCTTTGCCTTCGGACAGGGATTCGATGTGAATGACTATATAAACTTTCTTCAGCAGCATCAGAATATGAGTACCGAAGAGTTACTTTCAATGCATCCCGCCGGAACTTTCCTCGGCGATATTGGA
>CBEVZC010000267.1:0-2895 GCA_965554225.1 uncultured bacterium
TTGCAGGCTGACCTACACTTCCTCCCGACCCGGGGACAAAATTAATTACTCCGTCGGGAAATCCTGCTTCTTTAAATAACAGCATAAGTTGATAAGCCGAATAAACAGCACTGGAGGCGGGTTTCCAAAGAGAAACATTTCCTACTAAAACCGGCGCTGTTGGCAAATTGCCTGCGATTGATGTAAAATTGAAAGGGGTTACAGCAAATACAAAACCTTCAAGAGGTCTGTATTCAACTCTATTCCACATTCCTTTTAGTGAATAAGGTTGTTCACTCATTAACTGTGCCATGTAATATGCATTAAATCTCCAGAAGTCAATTAATTCACATGCTGAATCAATTTCTGCTTGGAATGATACTTTAGATTGTCCAAGCATAGTTGCAGCATTGATGCGTGCACGCCATGGACCGGCGAGCAATTCAGCAGCTTTAAGAAAAATGGACACTCTTTGTTCCCAGGGCATTACCGACCAAGATTTCCACGCCTCTTGTGAAGCTTCTACAGCCATTTTTACTTCTTCTTTTCCGGCTTTATGAAATTTACCAAGAAGTTTTTGATGATTGTGAGGAACTCTCATTTCTCCCATGTTCCCGGTTTTAACTTCTTTACCTCCGATTATTAAAGGGACTTCAATCTCTCTCTCTTGTAATCTCTTTAACTCGGCTTTTAATTCTTTGCGTTCTTTGCTTCCGAGTTTGTAACTTAAAATTGGTTCGTTAATTGGTTCCGGAACTTTAAAAATTGCATTTGACATAATCTTTTCCTCCAATTTTTTCAATAATTTATTTTACAATATATAATTATTTTCTTTACTACATAATGTATATATGTAAAGATTTCTTGTGTAAAAATAGTACATTTTTGTCTTTTAAAAAAATTTAGAATGAATATGTTTTATTCTTATTCCTCAATTGTGATTCAGCAAGGAAATCTTTTCTCAAGTTGCTTTATGATTAGGCAATCAGGAGATACGCTTTACATATTAACTTAGCGAGTTGATCTCGATCTACAAATTGTTAAAAAGAAAATGTGTCCCAGAGCAAATAATTATTAAATAATTCCAACTAATTAATCATTAAAAATAACTGTGATTTAATATTTAGGAATTATTATGAAACGCATATTTTATGGGATTTTATTTCTTTTGTTTATAGCAACAGAGCTGCTCGCTCAAAGTGGTTTATCGAACAATGAAGACAACGAAGATATATTCATTTTCAACCATAGAATTAATAGATTGTTCAATATTCCAACCTCAAGAATATATCGTTCACTTGATTTTGGACTTACAGTCGGAAGTAACTTTAACGATAGCGGAATAGAAAATTTTTCAGGTTCATTTGGTTTTGGTCTGTTCAATTTAGTTGAGTTTCAAATTATGTCTAATCCAATTGACTACTCTAATTTTAAGCATATACAAAACACATCTGAAATTTCCGCAAAAATAAATATTTTGAGGGAACGAACTTTTTTTCCGGGAATATCTATCGGAGGAGCAACCAACCTTGGACTGTTAAGCACGAAGCTAAATGAAATACAACTTAAAGCTGAAAATGAAACAAAATATGATTTAGGGTTACGTTCGGTTGATTACGATTTAAGAATAAACAATTTTTACTTAGTGATGAGCAAAAGATTATTTTCAACAGTTAATCTTCACTTAGGGATGAGTTTAAATCAATTAAATTTTATAAAAATAAATACCGAATACAATTTCGGTAAAGATAATTATTCCGTTAACGATTTAAACAAAAGCGTAACGGAATACTTCGGCGGAATAGATTTCGTATTAAACGGAAGAACAAAATTTTTGCTAGAAGTTTTCTCCGGTCCTCTTTTTGATTTAGATGTTTCAAACGGAAATATTTTTCTTAAACAAAAAACCATTGTTAATGCCGGAATGAGAACTTTTATAAACGGATGGTTTAATGTGGAATACGGTTTGCATTTTGATGACCAATATAACAAGCTAGAAAACATCCAGCTCAGAGTCGGACTAACTGCATTTTGGAACGCATTTTAACAAAAACCCCGAAATAATTTCGGGGTTTAAATTTATTTCATATAAATAAGAAATCTATAATATATATTTACTCAAATCTCTATTCTTCACAATCTTATCCAACTTATCATTTACCATTTTTCCGCTAATAACAACTTTTTCTGCAGGCATTTTATCCGGAACATCAAAAAGAATATCTTCAAGCAATGTTGTTAAAATGGTATGCAGTCTTCTCGCTCCTATGTTTTCAACTTCTTCATTTACCAAAGCTGCCGTTTTGGCAACTTCTTTAATTGCAGCATCTTCAAATTGTATTTCTACTCCTTCGGTTTCTAGCAAAGCCGCATATTGTTTAAGCAGAGCATTTTGTGGCAGTGTTAATATCTTCACAAAATCTTCCTCCGTTAAGCTTTTTAATTCAACGCGGATCGGAAATCTGCCTTGGAGTTCAGGAATAAGGTCTGACGGTTTAGCAACATGAAATGCGCCGGAAGCCAAGAAAAGTATATGATCGGTTTTAACAGGTCCATATTTTGTATTGACTGTAGAACCTTCAACAATCGGCAGCAAATCCCTTTGTACACCTTCGCGGGAAACATCCGGACCGGACTTAGATTTACTTGAACCGGCGACTTTATCAATTTCATCAATAAATATTATTCCGGTTTCCTGCACTCTTTTAATAGCTTCTTTTTGAACCTGTTCCATATCAATTAATTTTTGCGCTTCCTCTTGGGAAATAATTCTGCGTGCATCTTTAATATTTGTTTTTCTCTTTTTTCTTTTTTTAGGCATCATGTTGCCAACAATTTCCTGAATATTAATGCCCATGTCGTCCATACCCAAAGGTCCAAGAACCTGCATGCCAACAGCACCTGTAACCGTATCAA
>CBEVZC010000268.1:0-2891 GCA_965554225.1 uncultured bacterium
GTTAACCCCAGAGAATTAAATCTATTTTGTCGCACTTACTAATTGAATCTTAGAAATAAATCTATGATTTTTCAATCACAAAAAAGATTAAGGATTTATCTTATATCTGCAAAATCATTTTCAAGTTTTAATACACCTCTGGGACAAACTTCAGAACAAATTCCACAGCCCACACAACTGGCACGAACTATATTCTCCTGTCTCTGAGCGTAAGATCTTACATCAATTCCCATTTCGCAATATGTTGAGCAATTACCACAAGAAATACATTGAGAACCGTTTGTGGTTATTCTAAATCTCGATTTTTTCTTTTGAAATATTCCCAACACTGCAGCCATTGGGCAGCCGAAACGGCACCAGACTCTATTCCCCATAATTGGGTAGAATCCTACACCAACCACACCACTGAAAACTGCTCCGATTAAGAAGCCGTAGGCTTTTGAAAAGCCGGAAGAAAAACTTCCCAGCAACGATCCATGGTAAACAAAGTTTAACCAAACCAAAACAGTTGTTATGACAATAAAGACCAGAACAGAATAAATCAACCAGCGTTCAATTTTCCAAGCTTTTGCCGATTTATCGGATAATTGTCTGAACGGATCTCCAGCAGTTTCAGCTAATCCGCCGCAGCCGCAAACCCATGAGCAGTACCATCGTTTGCCAAAAAAGTAGGATAGAATTGGCGTAGCAATGAAACTCAGTATTGCTCCCCAGAAAACCATAAAGTATCCGAGACCGCCGCTTTTAAGCAATGAGTCTACTGTATATGGAAATAAATAATCATACTTGAGAGGCCAGAAATAGGTAAAATAGTGTTCCGGTTGATTTAATCTTACAAGAATTGCCGGTATTAAGAAAGCAAATCCTAGTTGGAAAAACATTACCGATAGCGTCCGGATAATTTGATATCTGTTATGACGCTTTTTAATTAACATTCTTGTGCCCATTACAAGAACGGCGAGCGTATAAAATGTACCGTACAAAAACCAGCGGTCGGCAGCTTTATCTCTTAACCAAAAACTTAACGGATTAACAAGCTTTACCCAATTTGTTAAAATTTCAGGAAACCAATAAAGAAGAATGTAGAACCCTGTTATTACTACACCCAATGTCCAAGCACCTGCTTGCCGCGCTGTAAAGCTATTGAAAAATATTTTGTTATTCTTAACCCCCGCCGGAGACTCTTTTAGCTGAGGGAAAAAAAAGACTAAGGCGCCAACACTAACAAGTCCAAAGCTTAAAAAGAAAAAGGTTAACGGGTTTGAAGATGTAACATTCGTAAGGCTTACCACAAAACCCAAAACACCTAAACCGACCAGAGCCAATCCAGTTTTTTTTATTAAATCTAAATTTGAATTATGTGAATAAATTTTGATTGGTTGAATTTGTATATGCTCCATTTGCTTCCCTTGTTAAGATATTTTCGATAAGAAATTTTTTATTCTGAAATTCTTTGTCTTTGGTCTTAGATTTGACGTAGGATTTTCTTCGTTAAATTTTAATATAATTTCTTCTTCATACCGCTTAAAAAATTCGGGATCAAAATTTGCTTCACCTAAATTTTCCAAAACATACTCTACTGTTTTCTTTTTCTCTATCCATTTTTCAAAAACATTGTGTCGCATACGAATTCCAAAAACATTTACTCCAATAAGTTCGTGTGAATCCCGGTTAAATACCAAGTAAAGTGAACGTTTACCGGAAGAATGAACCCAATAAAAATTGCTTTCACCTTCTCGTGGAATATTGCTAACAAATCCATATGTCTGATATTCTATATCGAGAAACTTTGCCGAGTTGAACCAGATGCCTCTTTCGTATTTTGTCCTTGTCCCGCAAATGGTTTTCGCCAAAACTTCGCCGTGCATTCTTCCTGTATACCACAACTGCTCAAATCGATTTCTATCACCATCATTTGCAGCTTTTATTTCCACACAATCACCTGCAGCATAAACGTTGGGAATGTTTGTTTCCAAATAGTCATTTACAAGAACTCCGCGGTTGGTCTCAATTTTAGTTTTTTTAATTAGTGAGATGTTTGGAGAGACTCCCGGAGTTAATCCTACAAATTGACATTCAATCTCTTCGCCTTTATCTGTAGTTATTGCACGAACTCGTCCGTCTTCACCTGCGAGTATTTCTTTTAAATTGGTTGCTAATTTTAGCTCCATTCCGTGTTCTAGAATGTGTCTACTAACTATCGCCGCATCCTCTTTAGGAAGAATATTATCCCAGTATAAATTTTCACGTATCACAAAAGTAATTTTTATTTTTCGTGTATGAAGCATTTCGGCAAGCTCAACTCCAATTAACCCGCCTCCTACAATAACTGCATGTTTTATATCTTTCACATTTTCTTCGAGCAATTCCAAATCCTGGTAAGAATACAAACCCTGAACCCCGGGAAGGTCTTGGCCCGGCCAGCCGAATTTATTTGAGACCGAGCCTGTTGATACAACCAATTTGTCATAAGTTATGCATTGTCCGTTTTCCAAACAGACTAGATTATTATCGGTATTAATGCTTGTAGCCTTGCCGTAAACCAAATCAATTTTATTCTTTTCCCAAAACCAATCTTCGTAAGGTTTTGTGTGTTCGAACTTCATATGTCCCATAAAAATGTACATCAAGGCAGTCCGAGAGAAAAAGTATTTTGTTTCAGCCGAAATGACGGTTATTTTTATATCGCTTATTTTGCGTACATTTATAGCCGTCGTAATACCGGAAATTCCGTTGCCAATAATTACAAGATGTTCCATAGGATAACGATCCCTTTTTTATATGAAAATTTCGATTGAATATTAGATAAAATCATTAAGCTTTACTGTTGGTTGCACGACAAAAAGTAATTTAAAGTAAGATTGATAAATAATGTGTTCAACTTTTAACAT
>CBEVZC010000269.1:0-2853 GCA_965554225.1 uncultured bacterium
CTGCCCAATTTCATTTTAAATCTATATTTCTTGCTTAAATCGATAACTCTATCTAATTTTATTGCTTTAATAATATAATAATTAGGAAAAAATCATGAGAACAATTGTAACTTTACCCGGCGACGGGATTGGGAAAACCGTTTTGCCTGAATCGATAAAAGTTTTAGATGCAGTTGGATTTGAAGCAAAATATGTACACGGAGATATTGGATGGGAATTTTGGCAAAAGGAAGGGAACCCTCTTCCTCAAAGAACAATTGATCTTTTAACCGAACATAAAATAGGGCTTTTTGGTGCAATAACAAGTAAGCCAAAGGACGCAGCTGCGCGCGAGCTTGACCCGGCGCTTACTGAAGCAGGGTATGTTTATTTTAGTCCTATTGTTGCTTTGCGCCAGCATTTTGATCTGGATGTCTGCATACGACCGTGTAAAGCTTTTGAGGGAAATCCTTTAAACTTCATTAGAAGAATTTCAGATGGTTTCGAGGAACCTAAAGTTGATACGGTAATTTTCAGACAAAATACCGAGGGGTTGTATTCGGGAGTTGAATGGACAAATCCGCCTGCGGAAGTTAGAGAAGCTTTTGATACACATCCGAAAATGAAAAAATTTGCCGATGTTCCAAATGAAGACTTGGCAATTTCTACTAGAATTGTTACTAGAAACGGGTGCCATAGAATTTCTAAAGAAGCATTCGAATATGCAAAGAAATTTGGTTATAAATCGGTTACTGTCTGCGAAAAGCCAAATGTACTTAGAGAAACTTCCGGGATGATGGTTGAAGAAGCTAGAAAAGTTGCTAAAGAATATCCAAATATAGATCTGTGGGAAACAAATATTGATGCACAAATGATGTGGCTTACTAAAAATCCGGAAACTTACGGAGTTATTGTCTCCGAAAATATGTTCGGCGATATTGTAAGCGATGGTTTTGCCGGACTTGTAGGCGGGCTCGGTTTTGCATGCAGCGCAAATATCGGTAATGACGTTGCTGTATTTGAACCGACGCACGGCTCCGCACCGAAATACGAAAAATTGGATCCTCCGATTGTAAATCCTATCGCAATGTTTTTAAGTGCTTGCATGATGCTCGATCATCTTGGTGAAACCGGAAAAGCGAGAAGAATAAGAAATGCAATTGCCGAAGTAATAAAAGAAGGTAAAGTGCGTACCTACGATATGATGAAATTAAGAGGCGGTCCCGATGTATTTGAAAAAGGAGCTTGCACAACTTACGAAATGACCGAAGCAGTCATTGAAAAGCTTTAATACGCTAGAAGTAAATTGCTAGACGAAAAACTTTAAAAATAAAATCATTTATAAAAGAAGAAAATGTAAAAAATGTTAAAATTATCTCATAAAAATTTAGATGTTTGGAAACAAAGTATGTTTCTAATTAAAAAAGTTTATTTTTTTACAAAAAATTTACCTTCCGATGAAAAGTTTAACCTAATTTCTCAAATGAGACGTTCTGCCATTTCTATAGCATCCAACATTGCCGAAGGATTATCCAGGACAACCATTAAAGAAAAGAGAAGGTTCATTGAAATTTCCCGTTCTTCCTTAGTTGAATTAGATACACAATTTGAAGCTTGTTTAGAAATTGGTTATTCATCTAATGAAGAATTATCTGAATTTGACGATTTATTAAACCACATTTTTGCAATGTTAACAAACTTAATGAAAAAGTTTGATTGAAGTATTCAACATTTTTTCGTCTAGCGTCTAACGTTTTTTGTCTTACTTTAATTTGGAGAAACTTATGAGAGAAAATATAAAAAATATTTGGCCAGAAATTGAATGGATAGAAGATGAAGACCTGCGTGAAAAAACATATCAATGCTGGGAATACGCAATTGAACAAAGTGTTTTAAGTCCCGATGACTTGGAAACAATTCCCTTTTCTCTTTTAATAGATGAGAAACATATTTCGTTTATGAATCATAAAAGAACAGCGGTTCAACTAGCAGTTGAAATGGCTAAAATAATGATTAAGAATTTCAAAATGGATATCAATATGGATATTTTAATTACCGGAGCGATACTTATTGATGTTGGTAAACTATTGGAATACGAAATTGTTGACGGGAAATTAACAACCAGCAATGCGGGTAAATTGGTCAGACATCCGTTTAGCGGAATTGCAATTGCAGATATATTCGGTTTGCCTCCGGAAGTCCAGCATATAATCGGCACACATTCCAAAGAAGGCGATTTAGGAAAACGAACCGTTGAATCTATAATTGTTCATCATGCGGATTTTGTTAGCTTTGAACCATTTCAGAATGAAAAACGCTTAAGTTGATAAATGTAAAACATTGATGTACCATTAAATTATAAAAGTATCGATACAAATTTTATAATGTTAAAACTAAGTAATAAATATTTAACTAGGGATGAGGATATTCAGAAAATAAAGAGAATTATTAATTACAATTTTTCCTTATTAACTGAATCAATGGAATAAGAACTAACGTCTAAACGTTTTTCTTTGTACGTTTTTATGGAGGAATAATGTCTCAAAACCTAATAGAAAAAATAACACAGAAATTTGCGGTTGATTTGCAACCGGACCAACACGTAAAAAGCGGAGATATTATATTTATTGAGCCGGCTTATGTAATGACTCACGATAACACAGGCGCGGTAATTCCGAAATTTAAAAACATCGGAGCAATCAAATTTGCTAATCCCCGCCAGGTCGTTCATACACTCGATCATAATATTCAAGACAAAAGTGAAAAGAACCGTACTAAATATTTGAATATTGAACGATTTTCGAATGAAATGGGATGCGATTTTTACCCTGCCGGAAGAGGTATTGGTCACCAAATTATGATTGAAGAAGGTTA
>CBEVZC010000270.1:0-2835 GCA_965554225.1 uncultured bacterium
TCCAAATACAAAATCAAGACTCGAAAACATTAGCGAATATCTTTAGAGAAATTCATTCCTATTGTAACCAAGTGCAATTTTCTTAATTTTTGTCCTGCGGTAAATGACTAAAAGAATAACGAAGTTCAATTTAGTCAAGAGGCTATCTAGAAAACAGCCTGCCAGACTCTAATACAGATATTACATTTATTACCTTATATAAAATTCAACTCGGCTAATCCATAAATTCTGCTTATTTACGTTTATGTCAATTTCTTGACAGAATCAACATGCCTCACTTATTAAGTTAACACCATCAATTGACAAAATTCATTTAACAACTTAGGAGTATCACAATGAAAAAAGTAATTTTTACTTTAACTATTGCACTAATGTTTGCTGTGAATGTTTACAGCCAGGTGCAGATAACCAACACCAGTTATTACAATACCGCAGAACAACTGCTTTTGGCAAATGAAATAAATGAAAGCGGTGAGCCTTATGCTGAAGAGCTGGGTTATAACTTAGATGATTTGGATCCGTTTGTGTTAAATACGCCGGATTCTATTTCATACACATTAGGTATTGATAATTACGAATATTCCCGATATCAATTGGGAACAATTGTTTCCCGCTCAGGTATGGGTCTTCATATGATTTGGGCGCCGATAATCGGTCAGATGGCGGAAATGGAAACAGACCCAAATTTCGACGGTTCAATGACCGGCGGAACTGCTAATGGTTATAAAGAAGATGATGAGCTTGCAAAAAATATAATGCACTTTTCGATGCTGGCTAATCATGCGCCTCCGGGAAATCCATTTCCACAATTTGCAGAATTTATAAGCGGCGATCCAAATCTTCCTCAATCTATTGATCCTGTTAAGTTTGCATGGGAAGATTTTTCAACTTTGCGCTGGGATAGAACTAAAATGGATAAAACTTTAAACCTAGCTGCAATGGGGCAATCGCTGATGAAACAATATCTATGGGCACAAGATATGCTCGGCGCTTTTCATGATGCTGATGATAACGGTATAGATGCTGATGGAACTGTATCGCCGGATTCTTCAGGCAGTAGTCATTTTGATTCAACAAACGGAGTTTATTATGGGGGTAATGCTTTAGATGGATTTGTTGGACAGGTGTTGACTGCGGAAGGGATTAATAAAACTATATTTTTAACCAAATCTTTGGCTTACGACGGGAACACTTTGGGTAGCATAGATTTAATGAATTATGATCCTGCAAGCGGAATTAAATATTTCCCTCACAAAATTGCAGTTACAGAAGAAATTGTAAGTGAAACAATGCCTCCTAAACCAGCTTCATTTGAAGTTACTGATGCATCAAGTCATCTTTGGGATCAAATTTCTTATTTATGGGGCGCTGTTAATTTTCAAAATATGGCAGACCCGGAAAACACAAGCGACCCAGCGCATTTAGCTTATAAAGCTGTATTCGACGGCGACCCTTTTCCAGCGCCAATGGCTCAAACAGGAACACCCGGTCCCTTCGATTTATTTATGGGTACAAGCAAAGTTATTGCAATGAATATTCTTGCAATGCACTTTAATGAAACAGAAGGAACTTTTGTAGATGTTGCAAATCTTTCTTCCGGTACAGTTCAGCAAGGCAATACAATTTCAACCTTTAATGCAGGCTATTCTTTAGCCATACTAAAACAAGTTGTTGAAGAATTTGAAGGGATAGCATTAAGCACTTCAGTCAGTAACGCAATTACCGCGCAAGCAAATTTTATTGTAAATAATTTATATGATGGCAGCGGGAGATTTTATAATAGTTATGAAATAGGCACCGGTTCTGATAATTCAGCAACTACGGTAGAAGCACAAGCCGCCGCTACCCGCGGACTAATTGCCGCTTATGAGGTTACTGGCAACGAAAACTTTAAAAATGCCGCTTCAGCAGGTTACGATTACTTAATTAATAATTTTTACATTCCGGCTCAAAAAGCATTTAGAACATCTGACGGTGCAAATACAGCATTATATACTCCGCTTAATTTTGCAGCAATATCCGGAGCTTTAAGAGAGGCAAAGTTAGTTCTGAATAAAGAAGCTGCTGCTGAAATTTATACAAGATTTTTCAATACTGTTGCAAATAAAATGCAACTCTCCGAAGGCGCAACCACAGGTGAAAGTGGAAGTGATTCGGACGGAGACGGCATTCCTTTTATCCCCGAACAACCGAATAATTTGGCTCCGGTTTTTGCTTCTGAAGCAACTCTCGATATTGTAACTTCTGTAAATGACGAAAATGTTTTAATTACCGATTACAAGCTGAATCAAAATTATCCGAACCCATTCAATCCGACTACTACTATAAGTTACCAGATCCCGGAAGATAATTTTGTAACTCTAAAAGTATATGATATACTTGGAGCAGAAGTTACTACATTGGTCAATACAAATCGATCAGCAGGTTCTTACGATGTAACTTTTAATGCTACTAATCTTACAAGCGGCATTTATTTTTACAAAATTAAATCAGGAAATTTTGTCTCGGTTAAAAAATTAATTCTTCTCAAGTAATCTTTTAAATATTTCGCTGTTAACTCAAAGCCCGGTTTCAAAAAAGTCGGGCTTTATTTTTGTTTTATTTTTGTGCTCTTTAATCATCCCAAAAATACATTTTTGCTTCTGTTGAATGTGGATGTGTGCTTCGTATTTCTTGTAAGGTTTTTCTTAACTGAGAATTATCTTTCATTTTAATATAACGAGCCGTCTCTCTTGCAACTAAAAGTTTTGGATAGAACGATGAGTCAGTCAACTCATTTATATCCTTATCAATTATTTTAATTAAATCATCATATCTTCCGCGAGGCATAATTGT
>CBEVZC010000271.1:0-2824 GCA_965554225.1 uncultured bacterium
TTTTTTGTAACTAATAATTTAAAAAATTCACTAAGTTCAAACATACTGAATTATATATAATCCGGAACGCTTTATGAAAAATAGAATTATTTTTTCTTTTATTATCTCTTTTTTTCTGATATTCTTTAATGGATGTTCAAAAAAAACACCTCGGGATAGCAGAATAGTAATAGGTATCTCTTCCGATATAAAAACTTTGGATCCCTTATACACATTGAATCTTAATGAAGGAAGGATCTCAGAATTAATTTACTTGAGTTTGATTGGGCATGAATGGGATAATGAAAATGGTAATATAACCTCATACCCTATGCTGGCTAAAAGTTGGGAATGGATAAATAATCACAAATCTATAAAGATAATTTTAAGAGAAAATCTATTTTGGAGTGACAGTTCAAAGTTTTCTGCGAAGGACATTGTCTTTACGTTTGATGCATATTCTGATCCGCAAGTTCAAAGCAGATTCTATGGTGAGTTTAATAATTTTTATGTGGATAAGGATTCTCATATTGATATAAGCAAGTCATTTGATATTTTAGCACCCGATACTTTAATTATAAATTTTAAGAAAAATGCTAATCCTACTTTATTCGATATTGATATGCCCATTCTTCCCGAGCATTATTTTAGCAAATTGAAAAGAGGAAATTATTCGACAGCAGAAATTAATTTTAGAACAATTGGAACCGGTCCGTACGTACTTGAATCTTGGTTGAAAAACGAAAAAATTGTGCTTAAGAAAAATAAGTTATCATATTTATATTCCAAGCAAAGTGTTAACCGTTTGATTTTCAAAATAATTCCAAATTATAATTCCAGATTAATTCAGCTGCAAAAAGGGGAAATTGATATCTTGGACGATATAAGATCGGATGATTTAAATGAATTAAAAAAAGCGAATAATCTTAAGATTGCAGTAAGGAAAGGAAGATCTTACGACTATATGGGATTAAGCAATATTAATAAAGAGATTTATCAGAGGAAAGGGAAAGTTGTTCCGAACAGTTTATTTGGTAATTCTAAAGTTAGGAAAGCAATAGCTCATGCAATAAACCGTAAAGTAATTATGGAGGAGTTCTTAAATAATGCTGCTGAATTAGCAGTTTCACCTGTTGCACCTATTTTTAAGTTCGCGTTAAATCCATCTATTCAACCTTATAATTTTAATCCTGAGTTAGCGGGGAGAATGCTTAAAGAGCTCGGGTGGAGTGATTCAGATCAGAATGGAATATTAGATAAAAACGGCAAGGAGTTTTCCTTTGACCTTTATATCCCTTCCGGTAACCCCAGGAGAAAATTTACAGCTAGTATTATTAAAGAAAATTTGAAGGATGTTGGTATTGAAATTAAAGTTAAGTCTGTAGAACCTTCGGTATTTTTTAACAATATGTTTGAAAAGAAATATGATGCATGGATTGCCGGATGGGCTGTTCCCATTCCAATTGATTTAAAACCGTATTGGTATTCCAATCTAAAAGTTAGTGTTGCGAATTGTGCAGGCTACCAAAATAAGAAGGTTGATTTGCTATTAAGAAAAATCGAAAACTCAACTGATATTAAAGAATTATCGGGCTATTATAAAGATGTTCAGTTATTAATCCATAATGATGAACCTGTTGTTTTTCTTTTCTGGATTGATAATATTACTGCATATAATAAAAAGCTTAAAAATCTTAGTATTAATCCGCTTGGAAGTATTCAACATTGTTGGGAATGGAGAGTTACTAAATAAAAATTCTAACTGAGTTTAATCGGCTAACGTGAAAAATATTGTAATAAAAGTACTGTTAAAAAGATTAACAATGTCATTGGTTTTGTTATTCCTTTTGATAACGTTAATATTTTTTCTGTTAAGAATATCTCCAGGAAATCCGGTTCAAAAATTTGTATCTCCTTTACTCAGTCCTAATCTTGTAGAGAAGGTTAAAAGTTCTTTCTCGTTAGATAAACCGGTTTGGCTGCAATATATGGATTTTGTTAAAAATTTAGCAGTAGGTAATTTTGGGATATCATATCAATATCATCTTCCTGTAATTTCCGTAATACTTACTTATCTCCCATTTACAATTATTTTTTCATTTATTAGTTTCCTCTTCCAAATTAGTTTTGGACTCTACTCTGCAATTAAATCGTATAATAAAAAAGGAAAGTTAATTGATAAGGTTTTATCAAAATCTTCCTTGATAGTCTATTCAATTCCTAGTTTTGTAATTGGAATTCTTTTAATCTATTTATTTTCCGTAAAACTAAATTTATTCCCTTCGGCGGATCTAAGATCTATTGATTTTTCAGAATTTTCTTTACCGGAACAAATACTCGATTATATTAAACACTTAATATTGCCTGTATTGACACTATCGCTTCCCGGAATTGTAATATACTACAAATATTTAAGAGAAAATCTGCAATCGGTTAATAACGAAGGATTTATTAGATATTTAAGAGCTAATGGCACGAGTGAAAAAGTTATTCTAAAGAAACATTTATTGCCAAATGCAATCAGACCAATAATTGCTGTTGCAGGAATTGAGCTTGGTCTGCTTTTAAGCGGAGCTTTAATAACAGAGGTGATTTTTAGTTTACCGGGGATGGGACGCTTAACAGTAAATGCAATCCTAAATAGAGATTATCCTTTGGTAATCGGTTGCACTTTTATTTCGGGTTTACTAATAATTTTCACAAATTTTATTGCTGATATTATTAGTTACAAGATTGATAAAAGAATGATTAAAGGGTTATGAATAAAATGAAGTTTAAGATTAAACTTTTACATTTGATATTATTTTTATGGATATTAATTGTTGCATTAAGATTTGATTTCCTT
>CBEVZC010000272.1:0-2781 GCA_965554225.1 uncultured bacterium
ATTTAATAGTAAAATATTAAATATTATTATTGTCAAAGAATTAAAATGGGCGAAATAAAAAAATATATTAGAACAAATAAAAATTATAATAAAAAGTATTAACCTAATGCTTATAGCAGTATACATTAAATACTCAGACGATTTCCCTTTAGAAGCTTCCCTAAAGACAATCGGACCTATCCCTAAGTCGATCATTTTAGCAATAATGCCAACAATAGCTAATAGCAATGAAAAATAACCAAAAACTTCAATTTTCAAATAACGTGCAATTAATGCAAAAGCAACAAGGTTTATAAAAAGCCCTATTCCTTTACTAAATGAAATTGAAAAAAAATTATTTGTAATATTTTTTGGATTTGCACTCAATAGTTAACTAATTGTATATAATTAAGTTACAGCCTTTTTATAATTAAGTTACAGCCTTTTTATAATTAAATGCAGCAATATATTCTATGACTGGTACAAAAACCAAAAGTAATATTAAGCTTATATACCAAACTCCAAATCTAGTAATTGATAAAAAAAATGAAAAAAAGATAATCGAAAATAGCTGTACTAGTAAAATAAGCCATAAAGAATTCCCGGAACTGAAGAATCGATACCAAAAAAGAACTGCAAAAAAACCAAGAAAGTATGGAATAAGAATAAGCCCCCAGATACCAAAATCGGCATGAACTTCTCTTAAATAAGTTCCAGTATTCACCCAGACAGGAATAAAGTATCCATGATGATAAAATTTTGTTTTATCGGTTACTCCAAATTTTGCCAAAATATTGTAAACAGGCTGGAATGTATATTGAGCAAATTTAGATCTTTCAACATCCATTTCAAGATATTTATTAAACACTCCAACATGTGCGCTTAAATAAAGGTAAATTGATGGTGAAATCAACAAATTATCTTTATAACTACTTAATGCTTTTGAAGTACCTGTAAAAGATTCAACAGTTCCTCTGAATGTTCTCATAATTACAGAGCTTCCAATAAAGAAAGCCAGAACTAATGATAATAACAATACCGTTCGAAGTATTTTTTTTTCTGTTTTTTTTAGATGAAAATTATAAAATAACTTTATTATAAAATAAGTAGAACCAAACAAGACAACCGAATATAATATACCAGATCTCCCTACGTTTGCTATCTCTTTAATAAAAACAGCTATTAAGGGCATGAAAATTATAAATGATAATTTATTTGTATATGCAGCATATATTGCAGAGAGAAATACACCAACGTATGCAAAGACATGTAGATAAGGAATAACACCTATAATTTTTCCTTCAATTCTAAGTCTATATATTTCATTAGCTTTTAGTAATACTTCTAATACACTTCCATATTTTTGAATAAGTACATGCCAATGTTGAAAAGCAGAGATAAATCCAACAATTGAAAAAATAATAATAAAGATTTTAACAGCTTTTCCGTTATCAACAACTAATTTAAATTCTCTCACAACATCTTTATTTGGATGGATATCAATATTGAATAACTTAAATGCAAGATATATTGTGACCGAACCTAAAATGAGAGAGAAATAAGCTCCTGCAATATACAACCATGTCTGCAAATCCAAATCTTCATATCGAATTAACTTAATATAGTACAAATTTAACATACCATACCAAATAGCAGTATAAATAGTGAGAGGATTAAACCAGCTTTTAAAGATATATTTCCCAATAAAAAAACCAGGAAGGGCAAAAATAAAAAGGAGTAAAAATATCATTGGAAGTTAAATCTTTAAATGATAATATTTAGATACCTTCATAAAAAATCTTTTTTCCTTCTCTTCAAGAGGATTGTTATAATTATGTCGTTTTATTGCTTCTTCACCTCTGTAAACAAATATTACAATTATAAAAAAGAAGATTAGTCCTATACCAATTACAATGAAACTTCTTTTAGGAGAATATTTTAATTCAGGAGGAACAGCTTTATCTAAAACAACAATTGTGGGCATATTTTTATGCTCTTCCATCACAGCCTGCTCGTAAATAGGCATAATAAATTCTTGTATTTTCCCTTGAATTTCAATTTCTCTATATAATCTAAAATATTTCTTTTGAATTTCAGGCGCCTTTTTAAACGGAAAGAAAATAATTGATCTTTCAACCGATTTATCTCCATATTTCAACCCGTTTAATTTTTTGTCAATCAATGATATTTGTGTTTGTAAATCTTTATAAGTTGGAGAATTTTTTCCTTTTGTAGCTTTAATTAGATCAGACTCTATTTGTTTTTGTGTTAATTGAACTTCTAAATCCCCCACAGCTTTTATTGCAAATTCTAATTGATCAGGAATAACATAAACACCATTTTTAGCTTGAAATTTTTCAAACATATTTTCAGCATTTTTCAAATCTTCTAAATTTTTCTTGTATCTTTTTTCTACAAATATTCTATAATCCGTAGCTTCCTTAATACTAAACTTTCTATTTAAACTATCCAACAAATTCACGAAATAATTTACTATCTGAGCGCTTTTTACTGAATCTTTATGAATCATAGTAATTTCAATCATTCCATTTTCGTCCATATCAAAACTTACATCTCCGCGAAGCGCTTTTAGAGTTCTATCATTTTTGTATTTAGAAAATCCATAATATTCTAATAAGTTGAAACGTTTGATAACTTTTGTAAGAACAGTCCTACTACTAAGAATTCCCAGCATTCTATCAGAATTATCGTTTGCCCCAAATAAACCACCACCTAAAATTGAACTTGCACCTGAAAGTACGCCGCTTAAGGCACTACTACTAACTAGTTGGCTATTTTGCG
>CBEVZC010000273.1:0-2779 GCA_965554225.1 uncultured bacterium
GATGCGTCATACTTGATGTTTAATTTTTGAAGCCATTCAATATTTCTGTGCACAGAAGGAGATCTGAAACCAACACAATTATATTTTTCAATAGCTTCGTTTATATATGGTAACCGTTCGTTAAAAATTTTCTCTGAATAGTAAAGTTTACCGTCATGATTGTATCCGTGGATACCAAGTTCATCACCGCTTTCGTGAATTAAATCAATAATTTCCTGATGAATTGTATATTTGTAAGGAACAATATTCCAAGACGATTTTAATCCTAAAGATTTCTCAAGCTCAATAACTTTAGGAATAAAATTATAACCGGTTTGAGTTTCAACATCATGCGTTAAAATAACCGCTGTTTGATTTTGATCTGGATAAAGCCCCGAAAGGATTTCCTTGTTCTCTGTATTTGTTGTAATTATATCAACAAGTTCATGATTAATGAAACTTCCATTATATTTAACTCGTTCATTATATTTTTTTTGTAAAATTTTACGAATCGGCAACGGAAGAATAGGTCTAAAAACAGAATAATAAAGTTTTTTTACCAACGGAAATTCCATCTTGAAATTATTTTCGAGAAAATATTTATTAATAACCTCATTATTCTTATTAATTTTTTCAAATGGGGTAATAATTTTCATTTGCATTAATTTATTTTTTTGTGATTAAATTATATATTCGGTTGGCAAAAAAATATACTATCTTATTTGGAGCAAATCTATACCTCCCAAACTCTACTAATTCTCCTTTATACTTTTCTTTAAACTTGGCGGGACCGTAATATTGCCCCTTTATTGCACCGCCACCAAAATCAAATGTTTTAAAATTATTATCGCATCCCCACCGAATGGTATTCCATACTAAAGCATCATTAGCATAAAAATTTCTAAATCCGGAGTCAGCAGCTGCATACCAATCGTAGACTATCGAACCATAATTTAAGCTAATCCTTGCACCTATAATTTTAGAATTATAATCAGCAACAATTATTCTAATATATTTTTTATTTTTTAGCACCTTATAAGCATTAGTAAATACGGTTTTATTCAAAAAAGGTACATTTTTACTTCGATATAAATTTTCCAGTAAGTCGATTGAAGAAGTAATTTCATCTTCTTTCATTTCTCTAACTACCATACCCCTTTTCTCACCTTTTCTAACATGATTTCTTGTTGATGAATTAAGAGATGACCAAACATTATCACAACCCGAGCTCAAATCTACAAAATAATTCTGATAGGGAATATATTCATAAGCAGAGAAATCTAAACCAGATCTATCCGCGGGAAATTTTTCGGAATTTCTAATTTCTAAAAAAAGAGATTTTTTTTTCGCTATATCCATAACTTTTTCAAGTGCAATTAAAATAGCCTTTTCTCCTTGATCACTAAATTCATATAAAGGAGATGCGTATAAAATCAACCTATTTGAATATTTTCCCGGAACGAGTGATTTAATTTTAACCAATGTTGCCGGAACAAAAGCTAAAATCTTATTATCTACATGTACAAATATTGAATATTGTTCAAATCCCTCGGAAAGATCAAAAACCTTCGCCATTTCCGGTGAATGAAATATATTATGTGTAGGAAACTTACTAATAAACTCCTTCCATTTTTCTGTAGAATAATTATTTATACTAACTTGCATAGTTTACACAAACCTTATATTTTTTTTCATTAAATATTTTATTTGATGGCCCTTTTCAAATAATTTAACAGTTTCAAAACCCATCTTTTTATATAATGAAACTGCAACTAAATTATCCCCAAAGACTTGTAAATAGTACTCATTTATATTTCTTACTTTTAATATACTCTCTAGCTCAACTAATAATTTTCTTCCTATGCCTTGCCCTTGGAATTTTGAATCCACAGCAATATGTACAAGCTCGTTTTGATAAGATGGGACGTGTTCCGATTTAACTTTTCTTATTATAGCCCTAATTAAAGGAATATATATATTTGGAAATTTAAGTATCGAGGGGAAATTTCTTGTTAAAAAGTTCCTCATATAATTTTCCCTATCAGTCGTAAAAAATAAGAAGCCCTTAACTTTTTTACCATCATTCTCAGTAATTAATATAGTTGAATCTGATTCTGCAATTGTATTATAAAAATATGCCAGGAAATTCACGTTACATTCAGATAAAAAATCAGAATTTGACAACATTTTTTTATGTATAAGAGCAATTTGACTAAAAGTATTTGACGTTAGCAAACTAGACATAACTTAAGTTCGTATCTTAAACCAATTTTTCAATTTCGTTTGTAAAAACATCTTTAACATTACCTTTAATTACTTTAGCATTTTTATTCCTCTTCTGAAATTTAATTTTACTAAAATCTTCTATATTTCTAAGAAAATTTAGTCTCCCTATTTCATTAAGCTTTTTATCCAAAACACCAAGCTTTCCCCCAAAAATGCTGAAAACCGGAACACCAAGTAATGCTGCTTCTCTATTCATCGTTCCTCCGCCGGAAAATACTGAGTCACTATTCCAAATTAAATTTAGTCCGTCAACCTCATCTTCCAAAATTGTTATCTGAGAAAATCCGTGTGTCATTTCTTGAAGTCGTTTCCTTTGAACATTATTCCTAGGCGAAAAAATGGTATGGATATTATTTTGATTTTTTAGAGTTTCCAACAATATATTAAACAACTTACCGCTTTGTGCGGTAAAATAATGAGAACTGAATGCGGGTGGACGAACAAGTACTATTACTTTGTTACTATCAATGCCCAATTTTGGCAATAAACTTGGATCATGTGTAAATCCATCCAG
>CBEVZC010000274.1:0-2771 GCA_965554225.1 uncultured bacterium
CCGATTCCAACTAACTTCAGATTAGGTTTAGCCCTTAGGTTATTTGAAGATGATTTTAACTCGCTTACATATACGCTTGATTTCAGTAAATTATTGGTTGATAGAGCTGACAGTAGTGGTCATAAAGATAAATTTTATAAAGCAATCTTTACATCCTGGTTCGATCAACCTTTCGGAGAGGAATTAAGAGACGTTGTAACCTCAATGGGACTGGAATATTGGTACGGAAGTGACAATTTTAAATTTGCTTTGAGAACCGGATACTTCTATGAAGACCCCGGTTTTGGAAATAGAAAATTTATTACACTAGGTGCCGGTATCCGATATGATTTATATGGCTTTGATTTTAGTTATATTACAACGGATGTATTTAAAAACGGAGAAAATCATCCGCTCTCCGATACGCTTCGTTTTACATTATTAATTGGCTGGGGACAAACAGCAAAAGCTCGTCATCATGGATTTCCAAGAGGTATCTAAAAGTAATGATTAAATATTTTTTTATTCTTATTATGTTTTTAAGTTTGGGCAGTTTAACTGCCCAAACTTTTATCCCGCAGATTCAAAGACCGGATATTTCCCAATATCAAGGTTTAAGTAAAGTTGATACTATTAAAATTTTAGCTGTTATGGTAGAATTTCAGCCCGATGATTTCGATCTTACGTTTGGGAATGGTAAGTTCGGTACTATCTATTCTAAAGATTACGGCGATAGTATCCTTGATCCTCTACCTCATGATGTTAAGTATTTTGAAAACCATCTTGAATTTGCTAAGAACTATTATGAAAAAGTATCTAAAGGGAATGTAACCGTAACATATAAGGTTCTGCCTAAAGTTATTACCATCTCAAAAGTTATGAGAGATTATTTCCCCGAGGAGCAAAACAATTTTACTAACTTGGCAGATTTTGCAAAAGAAGTTTGGGGAAAATCCGACTCGGTTTTTACCGGTATTAATTTTGGCGCATATAATCTTTTTGCTATCTTCCATGCCGGCGCCGGCGGAGATGTTGTTGCACCCGGTTCTATTGGCGGCGAAAAAGATTTACCATCTGTGTATCTGGGTTTTGGGACTCTTAAAAATATTTACGGAGAAGATTTCTCGGGGTTTTCTGTTCAGAATAATAATTTCAGAATTGAAAATAGTTTAATTTTGCCTGAAACGGAGTCAAGAGAAACATCCGGTATTGGCGGAAATTTTCTATTTGAATTATCAATTAATGGATTACTTACTTCCAGCATAGGCAGTTTTTTAGGCTTACCGGATTTATTTGATACAAAAACCGGTTCGAGCGCAATCAGCCGTTTTGGACTTATGGACGGGCAAGCAATATTTGCGTATAATGGTTTATTCCCCCCCGAACCTTCTCCATGGTCAAAAATTTATTTGGGCTGGGAAACACCTGTAACTGTTTCAAATGGTAGTAATTTAGTTGATATTGTAACCCGGTTAGCTTCGTCCGGCAGCGATACAACTTTGATCAAAGTTCCAATAAATTCTAATGAATACTATTTGGTTGAAAATAGAGAACGCGATGCCAACAATGATGGAGCTAAAATTACTTACAAAATTGGAAATGACTTATTTACGAAAACATTTACAAAGGATGAAGATAATTTTAATAATAATGATGCGAGCGCTTTAGCCGGTGTTGTTGTTGACGTTGACGAGTATGACTGGGCTTTACCCGGAAATGGAATTGTAATTTGGCATATTGATGAAAAAATTGTTAAAGATAAATTAAGCAGTGACCGAATTAATACGGATAAGCTGCATCGTGGCGTAAGTGTTGTTGAGGCTGATGGAATACCGGATATTGGGGAAAAATTCACAACCTTTCTAGGTGACGTTATTGACGGAGAAGGAACGTCGGATGATTTTTGGTATTCTTCTAATCCGGCTGAACTTTATAAAAATGAGTTTACACCTTTTTCACAGCCTAATACAAATTCTTTCTCGGGCGATAATAGTCTGATTAATTTTACTGACTTTTCCGATATTTCAAATAAAATGTCATTCAAATTGAGTTTTAATTCCGGGAATATTTCACTTGTTAATTCTAGGTATTTAAATCTTGGAAACGGTAAGAAAAAGATTGAAGCTATCAGCCTGATTTCTTCACCCAACATTTACATTTTAGATGGCAATAGACTGAATAAATTTAATAATCTAGGTAACCCCGTCGCTTCAACAGATAGTTTTAGCTCTTTCAAACCGGCAATTGTAAACTTAAATGACAAAGAATTTGTGATAGGATTGTTTAATAATCAAATAAACATCTATTCATCTTCAGTATTGAACGGACAAAAACTAACACATAGTATTTCCGAACAATTTTCAACTCCGTCCGTGATCTCAGATGAATCCAAAACGAGTGCTCAATTTTTTGCCGGGACTGAGAATGGTACCTTGTTTAAGCTCCAAATATTAGAATCTAATTTTACTCCGGCTGTGATCGATTCAAATAAAATTTTCGATAACAAACCAATCCGGCAAATTTCAATTTCAGGTAATGACTATATAATTAATTCTGATTTTAGCTTGATCGATAATCTTAACAACGCGGTTACTTTGACTAATAAAATTAAGCAAGTCGTTCTTAGTAAGGATAGGTCCGGTTTATATGCAGTTGTTTTAACAGGAGAAAATAAATTCTACATTGTTGAAACGGGAAAAATTGTTCATCAATTTAGAATTGAAAGTAATGATACAATTCAATCGTTTACCTTAGCCGATTTATTTAACGACGGCAGCAATTATATCGTTTTT
>CBEVZC010000275.1:0-2726 GCA_965554225.1 uncultured bacterium
GTTGTGCGTCATACTGAAAACGAAATATGAAAGTACAAAATTAGTAATAAAAAAACGGGGTTGCTGAAAACCGATTAGAATAAGCCCTAACTAAATATATTTAAGTATGAAAAAATCAATTAGAATCATTAATCAACTGACCTTAAATCTGTTGCTCTTTGCATTAACTTTTACAATTCAAAGTTGCGACCAAAAAGGCAAAGAATTAAAGCGAGAAGTTAAAAAAGAAGTAGTTGTTAAGTCTGAAAAACCTGAATACTTTTTGCTTCGACCAGAAGTGGAAAAAGCATATGGTTATTCACACGCTGTAAAAATTGGAAATGATATTATAATTTCTGGAGCTGTGAGTATGGACGATGAAGGAAATCCAACTGCTGTTGGCGATATAGAACAGCAGATGAAAAATTGTTATGCTGATTTGGAAAAAATATTAAAACACTTTGGTTGCACATTTGATGATGTTGTAAAAGAAGACATTTTCACAACTGATATGGCACAAATGCTGGAAAAATCAGCATATCGAGCTGAAATTTATAAAAACGGATTTCCAACTGGCTCTTGGCTTGAAGTAAAGGGATTGGCACTTCCTGAATTTATGGTTGAAATAGAACTTGAAGTACATAAATCGGAATAAAAAGTACGAACGCACAACACTGGCTATAAGTAATTGCTTGTCCTTGCCTGCTTCTGAAAATCCTTAAAGATTTTCAGTTTGGTGTGTACCTGCCTGCCGGCAGGCAGGATAGAGTATATGATAATTGCCCATCTAATTATCAATTAACAAAAAATGACTAAAATAAAGGAAGGTAAAGATAATTATATGAAATACAAAGCGACTACACCGGAAGAATATGTAGCACAACTTCCGGAAGACAGAAAAGAGGTAATTGAAAAATTACGTAGCGTAATATTAGCAAATTTACCTAAGGGTTTTGAAGAAGGAATCAATTATGGTATGATTGGATATTTTGTACCACATTCCATTTATCCGGATGGTTATCATTGTACGCCTGAATTGCCTTTACCATTTATGAATATTGCTTCACAAAAGAATTCGGTAAATCTTTATCATAGTGGAATTTATGCGGATAAAGAGTTATATGATTGGTTTGTTGGTGAATACCCCAAATATTCGAAACTAAAATTAGATATGGGGAAAAGTTGCATTCGATTTAAGAAACACGATGAAATACCATATAAATTAATCGGAGAACTCTGCAGAAAAATATCCGTTGAACAGTGGATTAAGATGTATGAAACGAGTATTAAGAAATAGATTAATATATAAGACTGCATTAGGGAAAAAAGAACTAATTATGGGACTTGAATCAAAGGCATCTATTAAATGAAAGAGTATAAAATTATATGAGAGCATTTATATTTGAAAAATATGGTAACCCGGAAAAGGTTTTAAGTATTAAGAATGTAGATATACCCAAACCCAAACAAAACGAAGTTTTGGTTAAAGTTTTTGCTACAGCAGTTAATGATTATGATTGGAGTTTAATTACCGGTAGACCATATTTGTATCGTCTTATGTATGGAATCATTAAGCCTAAAATTAAAATAGCGGGAATGGAGTTCTCAGGTATAGTAAAAGAAGTAGGATCAGGAGTAAACAATATTAAAATTGGTGATGCTGTTTTGGGGGATACATCTAATTTTGGGTTAGGAACATTTGCTGAATACATCTGCATTAACGAAAAATCATTAATTAAGAAACCTGAAAACATGAGCTTTGAAGAGGCGGCATCAGTACCTCATGCATTTTGTCTTGCATTACAAGCACTGAAAGA
Organism: uncultured bacterium; assembly: GCA_965554225.1. Lineage (GTDB taxonomy): Bacteria > Bacteroidota > Ignavibacteria > Ignavibacteriales > Melioribacteraceae > BMS3ABIN04. Next base: position 1,797 of record CBEVZC010000275.1, read on the forward strand.
CTTAGGTAATATCGAAAATGCTCAAAAATTACTTATTAATGGTGCCGGAGGTGGAGTAGGTACATTCGGTTTACAAATAGCTAAACTTTATGATTGTGAAGTTACAGGAGTTGATTCAAAAAATAAGCTGGATATGATGAAATCAATTGGGTTTGACCATGTTATTGATTATGAAAAAATCAACTTTACAAAAAATGGTAAAGAGTACGATTTGATATTGGATTGTAAATCTAATAGGACTGCTTTTTCTTATCTCAGATCACTAAAGCAGAATGGAAGATACATAACCATCGGTGGTAAGATTTCAAGTTTATTAGGAATTTTTATTTTAGGAAAAGTAATCACAAGGTTTTCAACAAAAATTACTAAGGTCTTAATGTTAAAACCCAATAAAGGGGTGGATAAATTCATTGAATTATTTAATCAAAATAAGATTACAACACAAATTGATGGTCCTTATTCGTTTAACGAGATTCCCAGACTAATTAAATATTTTGGGGAAGCAAAACATATTGGCAAAGTAATTGTTAAAATAATTTGATATAACTTTTATATTAAGTTTTTAATTACCTTATTCAATAATAATACTTTTAAGTTGTTCAACAATTAATTTGAAAGAAAAAAAACGAATAATGAAAAACAAACTAAAGAGAAAGATTAAACTCCAAAAGTAACAGGAATTGGTGGAATATTTTTCTTCTCAGATAATCCAGACGAAACAAAAAAATGGTACTCGGAAAATTTAGGACTAGAAACTAATCAATGGGCGTCAAGTTTTGAATATAGAAATGCGAACAGACCTGACGAAATAAATTATCTTCAATGGAGTACATTGAAAAAAGGCAGCGACTATTTTGCTCCATCAAAAAAAGAATTTATGATTAATTACAGAGTTCAAAATATTGTAGCACTTGTAGAAAAATTAAGTAG
>CBEVZC010000276.1:0-2695 GCA_965554225.1 uncultured bacterium
GAAGCTTTAGGAAAAACAATTTTAATAAAATTAAATTATACATATATAAATAATAAATCATATTAATGATAAAATAGGAACTAAAATGGAATTATTCGAGAAAATTAAAAACAAAGAAGCAAAAATCGGCATAATCGGATTGGGATATGTAGGACTGCCGCTTGGTTTGGAATTTGCTAATAGAGGATTTAATGTAATAGGTTTTGATGTAGATAATAGAAAAATCCCAATGCTGAATGAAGGTAAAAGTTATATTAAGCATATTGACTCTGCTAGAATTAAGAAAGCCGTGGATAATAAAAAATTTTTTGCTACTACCGATTTTAGTAGATTGCCGGAAGTTGATGCAATTATTATCTGTGTTCCCACTCCGCTGAATGAGCATAGAGAGCCGGATATGTCCTATGTTGAAAGCACGGCACAAATGGTATCGAAATATTTAAGGAAAGGCCAAATAGTTTCATTGGAATCTACAACTTACCCGGGAACAACCGAAGAAATATTACTGCCGTTGTTCGAATCTGCACCGCTTATTCAAAATGGTTCTACTAATGAAGAAGATAAATTTAAAGTAGGAGAAGATTTTTATCTGTCGTTTTCACCTGAAAGGGAAGACCCGAATAATCCGAGTTACTCAACTGCAACAATTCCTAAAGTTGTTGGCGGCGTTACGGAAAATTGTAATAAAATTGCCGTTGAACTCTACAACCAAGTAATTGTTAAAACTGTGCCTGTTTCTGCTCCTCGAGTAGCTGAAGCTACAAAATTGGTCGAAAATATTTATCGTTCCGTTAATATTGCTTTGGTTAACGAGCTTAAAATGGTCTTTGAAAGAATGGATATAGATATTTGGGAAGTTATTAATGCTGCATCAACTAAACCGTTTGGATTTAAGGCGTTTTATCCCGGCCCGGGATTGGGCGGGCACTGCATTCCTATTGATCCTTTTTATCTTACTTGGAAAGCACGCGAATTTGAAATGAATACTCGCTTTATTGAGTTGGCAGGCGAAATTAATACTTCAATGCCGCATTATGTGGTTGAAAATGTTGCAAGAGTTCTGAATACCGTGAAAAAATCTGTCAATGGTTCTAAGGTACTTCTTCTCGGTGCGTCTTATAAAAAAGACATAGATGATATGCGTGAGTCACCGTCTCTTAAACTTATTGAACTTTTAGTTGAAGAGGGAGCCGAAGTAGAATATAATGATCCTTATGTTCCTTCGCTTTTCCCTATGAGGAAATACGATTACGATATGAAATCTGTTGAGCTTACTGCCGGTAAGATTCAAGAATACGATTTGATCTTATTAAGCACAGACCATTCGGATTATAATTATAAATTCATTGAAGAAAATGCAAAGTTAATTGTTGATACCAGGAATGCTTTTGAAAAGAACGGTGTAAAATCCAATAAAATATTTAAAGCTTAATTAGGCTTTATTTTTTAATTTCGGGAAGCTAGTTCTCTTAAAATTGAATGCTTCCCGATGTTTGAACTTTCTTTTGTATCTGATAGAATTTATTCCATAATAATTGCTAATACTATTTTGGAAAAAGTAATGTTTAACAAAGTTATCTTATTTCTTTTCCTCTTAATATTTTCCGCTCCCAATATGTTTAGTCAGGTCGATAATTTAACTAATAATGACCTCAGGCAAAAAGCGGAAGAATTGGGGATCGATCTAAATTCTCAAAATAAAATTGTAAATAATAAAAATCGGAATATCTCGGATTCTTCGCAGACTGAGGTTCGGCAAAATATACTTTATAAACCTTTACCTGATTCTTTGTTCAGATTACCATTATTCAGTAATAGAAAGTTTGCCAAAGAATTACCTGCATTCGGTTATAATATTTTTAACTATTTCCCGAATTCATTTGAACCCGGCAAAAACATACCGGTTCCGCTTAATTATCAAGTAGGACCGGGTGATGAGTTAATACTCTCTTTATGGGGTGAAACCCAATCCGTTGAAAACCTTACCGTAAGAAATGACGGTAAAGTTTTTATTCCGAATGTAGGATTAGTTAAAGTAAGTGGATTAACATTAAAACAACTTAAAGTAAAATTAAAAAATGTTTTGTCTGCAAGATATTCTTCTTTAGATGATAGTAATAATAATGCTAAAACTTTCCTTGATGTAGCTACCGGTAAACTTAGAACTGTTAAGATTTTTGTGCTTGGTGAAGTAAATAGACCCGGAGGATATACACTCCCGGCCAACTCTTCAACATTTTCTGCATTATACTATAGCGGCGGACCCAGTCTTAAAGGATCGCTGAGGAATATTTATATAATTAGAAAAGGAAAAAGGATAGCAAAAGTTGATTTGTACAATTATTTATTGCTTGGAGAAACTCATAACAATATTACATTGAAAGATGAAGATGTCGTATTCGTTCCACCGGCAACTAAAAGGGTGGCAATATCCGGGGCAATATTCCGACCTGCCATATATGAATTTTCAGATAATGAAAGTTTGAAGGACGTAATTAATTTTTGCGGAGGTCTCAATTACAATGCATATATTAAGAATTTGGAGGTTGAACGAATAGTTCCGTTTAATAAAAGAAACAAGTATAAAAATTCGCGTTTGGTTGTCGGATTAAATTTTAGTGATATAAATGATCTTAAAAAAAGTGACTTCATGTTGGAAGACGGTGATGTGATAAATATTAAAACCGTAGATTCA
>CBEVZC010000277.1:0-2685 GCA_965554225.1 uncultured bacterium
TTCATACCTTCGACACAGTTTTTTCCTTGGGTGTTTTATACCATCAGAAATCCCCTATTGATCATTTGCTAAACATTAAATCGATGCTTAAACCGGGCGGCGAATTAATACTTGAAACTTTAATTATTGATGGTAAACTTGGCGAGATTTTAATGCCCGAAGATAGATATGCACAAATGCGTAACGTTTGGTTTATTCCTTCAACATTAACTTTGGAATTATGGCTGAAAAAATGCGGATATAAAAATATCAGATTAATCGATACAACAAAAACAACTATTGCAGAACAGCATTCAACAGATTGGATGCAGTATGAATCTTTACCCGATTTTTTAAACAAAGAGAACAACAATTTTACATTAGAAGGTTACCCGGCTCCAAAGCGAGCTATTTTAACGGCACTCTATAAATAGTTCAATTTTATATAGAATTTAATAATTATCTAAGCCCCCAATAAAAATGTTTTACTAAATCAAAGAAATTAAAGGATACTTCCCTTAAGAAATATTATATTAAGTCAAACAGAATTGTAATAATTTGTACATTATGAAATGGACAAACATAATCATATACGCATTGGGACTATTAAAGGTATTCCATTAAACTTAGATTATTCTTGGTTTATAGTATTTATCCTAATTACATGGATTTTAGCCGGAAGCTATTTCCCATCTCAGTATAAAAATTGGACATTGTTTTCTTATTGGTCAATTGGGGCATTTACATCTATTCTTTTTTTTATAAGCGTACTTTTACATGAACTTGCACACTCCGCTTTGGCAATTCACTATAAACTTAAAGTAAAAAAAATTACACTTTTTATATTTGGCGGTATTGCAGAGATATCCGAAGAACCTAAAAAGCCGATGCAAGAATTTTGGATAGCAAGCGCAGGACCTATTGCAAGTTTTATCATCGCATTATTAAGTTTTATAATCGCAAAAGTTTTTTCAGGGAACGAACAATTCCATGCAATGTTTCAGTATCTTTTTGAAATAAACTTTATCTTGGCAATTTTTAATCTTGTACCCGGTTTCCCATTAGATGGCGGCAGAGTTTTTAGAGCTATTATTTGGGCTTTCACAAAAGACTATAAAAAAGCTACTAAAATATCGGCAGCAACAGGAAAGTTCTTCGGATTTTTCTTTATTCTACTCGGATTCTTCATCTTTATGAAGGGAGATGTTATTGATGGAATTTGGATTGCATTTGTCGGCTGGTTTTTAGAAACCGCTTCCGTTGCCCAAGTTCAAAGGCAAGTAATTAGCGAATTATTGAAAGGTCATACGGTTCAAGATGCTATGAGCAGGTCATTTGCCCTTCTACCATACGATACTACTATTCAGGAATTTATAGAGAATGATTTATTAGTTAGACATAGAAGGTTTTTTATTGTTGAGCGGGATGGAAATAATATCGGCTTTTTAACTTTACATGCAATTCAAAACGTACCTAAAGACGAATGGAATACAACAACTGTTAGTGAGATTATGATTCCGCTATCAAAATTAAAAACTCTAAAATCTAATGATGATCTAATAGGTGCTATTAAAGAAATGGATAATGAAGGAGTTAACCAACTGCCTGTTTTTGAGGACAACGAAATCATTGGTATTTTAAGCAGGGAAAATATTATAACTTACTTAAGCAGAATGCATAAAGACGTTCAATAGTTTGGGAAAATCAATATTATTGATTCTCATTTGCTAATCATTTTTATACTCGAAATACTTGGGAAATTTTCTAATTACTATTTGACCTATCGTTTCAACTAAAGTTTTAGTATCGTATTTATCAACATTGATTATAACATGGTAGTTGTACGGACTGTCAATATCCTTATGGAAATGTCTGCTTACATAAGCCCGTCTGGAATTATCTTCGTGTTCAATAATTTTTTCAGCTTCCTTTTTTGTTGTTTTTTCCGAAGACTGTATATTTTTAATCCTAACTTTTAGTGGAGCAACAAGCCTAATATGAAAACTATTTTTTAGCTGATTGGTAATAATATTAGCTGCACGACCAACAATTATCACATTCCCCATTTCCGCAAGTTTTAAAATCGTACTGGAAGTTTTATGATGGAGTTTTAATATAGGTGGATGAACTTTAAAAAGTTCATTTAGCATTTCATTCATCGTAGACATTCTTTCTTCTGCGATAAACTTATCCAATCGTGTAGGTAATTCATGATCCTTTAAAACTTTCTGAATTAGATTTTTATCAAAAGCAGCCCATTCGCCGGTATCCTTTTTTCTGAATAAATTAAAATAATTAACCAACTCCTCTGTTATTAACTGGCTATTTATTCCACATTGTCTTGAAATAGTTAGGCACAAACCATTTTTTACATATTTCTTTTTTGTAGTTCCAGCCTGTAATTTTGTGTGTGATTCTACATACTTTCTTGCTTTAACAATTGGACTTATAGCATTCATTACCACTCCCGAATTATTAACTTAAATATTTGACCTTTTATACATTATTCCTCAATTTAAATAATACCGGTACAGTAACTTGGACTTTAACCGGTCTGCCTCTTTGTTTACCGGGTTTAAATCTCGTTTCTTTAACAGCTTTCATAGCTGCTTCGTCGCAGCCTGCACCAATACCTTTTAATAACAATACTCTTTTAACAATACCTTTTTCATCCACAAAAGCTTTTACATACACCTTGCCTTGAAT
>CBEVZC010000278.1:0-2684 GCA_965554225.1 uncultured bacterium
ACTTCTTTCTGTGCATCAGTCCATTGCTGGGCATTTAAACTAAAAGCACAAAGAAGAGAAAGTATAATAGAAACTAAAAGCACTTTATCTATTTTTCTCATAACACGCCTCCTAAATATTTGTTAAGTAATATTTAATTAATTGTGCTCGCACTATTTCAGCATTTATTTATTTAAGTAATAGTGTGAGCAATTTATGAGTCTTTAAAAAACCAACAAGGGATTTTTTTCCAAGCTCTTATTCATCTTCCTTTTTTAGCACTAATTCATAGCCCATTTGTTTATAAAGAGGTAATTGATTGTAATAGACCCATTCTTCGGTAATTTTACCATCCTTAATTACTGACATTGCCATACCTGTAAAAGTAACTTTTGCCCCGGTGGCTGGCATATTTTCATTTAACGGACCATCATTTGTCCCTGTTGCAGACCAAAGAGTCACGATTCTATCCTTAAATTCGAATCGTTCATCGAACGATACCTTAAAATCAGGATAAGCCGTATAAACCCATTTAACAAATTCCTTAACACCATCCGGTCCCTTTGAATCACCTGCATCAGCGTTATGTCTTACACATCCCTCAGCGTAAAGCGAATCTACAAGATCTAAATTGCCACCATTCCAAAGTTGATGGTTATAATCTGTATAAGATTGTAGTTGTGCATCTGTGTAGGTTCGTTTCTCCTGCTGCTGGCATCCGTTATAAATAAGAAACGACATCAAAGTAAGGATGGATAAACTCAGCAAAAATATTTTTGATTTAAGCATTGTGCCCTCCTAAATATTTGTTAAGTAATATTTAATTAATTGTGCTCACGCTATTTCAGCTTTTACATGCTGAAGATTAGTGAGAGCAGTTTTTTATTCTCAACAAAATCACCTGATGAATCGTTATCAATCAGTTTTAGCTTTTGGAGGAGTTAGTGTAAATCCGAGCTGTTGATAAAAATTCCATACGTTCCAGTAAGTTTCATCTTCAATTATCTTTCCATCTTTTATTGTTGTAATAGCCATGCCAGTTATTTGAAATTTTTTTCCAGTAGCGGGTATTTTGCCCAAAGGACCTGTATTTATTCCGCTCATGGTGAATCGGCTCCAAATTTTGTCTCCTTTTATATTTACCTCTTCGATTGAGCCTTTGAATTCAGAAAACGTGTTAGATGTGTTTATAATTAGTTTTTTACAAGCTTCTATTCCCTTAACAGGCTCAGGCAACAATGGATAACGTAATTCGCAATCAGGATGTAGGATTTCAACAGCCAGAGTAGTATCAGCATTGCTCATCGTTGCCATTAGTTTGTTAAGAATAACAATTGCTTCTTCCTCGGTTAATGATTGATCGTCTCTTGGCTGACAAGAAAGGAACAATAGTATAATGGGAATTAGAAAAAGAAATATTTTTTTCATTTCAACTCTCCTTTTTTATAAGTCTGTTACTTATTGATTACCAAATTGCCACTCACCCAAACCATTAGAGGTTATTGATAATTTTGCATTTTTACCTAAACTTATATCATTTGGCTCTAAAGGGTTTTCAAGTGTAAACATTAAAGAGGAAATTCTGTATGTTGGTTTATCTTTTACTTCCACCGTTATCTGAACCCCGGGTCCACTGAAAATGGTAATATTTGAATCTACTGATTTAATGTATCCACAGGCAGAGAGTTCTTTTTCAAAACGTTCCAGTTCATTTTTAGTTAACACTAAATTCAGATCTATTATATCATCGAAACATTTTTCGGGAATGTACGGCTTCCCGCTATATGCAGTAGTCATTTTATTTACTGCATCCCAATACGCTTCACGGGATATAATTCCATTTGAATCTGGTGTGGCGCCAAAGAATTTGAGATGTATAGGATGCATTTCCATAACCCAACAGGTAAATGGAAGTTTATTATCTTCTTTAACTGAAGAGACGGTATAAAACCAGGGATATTTCTTCTCTCCGGATACAAACTCCCTTAAATCCTTTACTGCGGTGTCTCCAAATTCTGAATTGAATCTATTGTAGATAATTTCCAGATCGCCTTCTTTCTGTGTACTGAATCCTATGCCCACTGTTCCTTCTTTCGCTCCTTCAAGTCCATGGGAATTAAAAAATTCTATGTATGTTTTTCTTCCAATTAAGTATCCACCCCTGTATGTTTCTCCCTTCTCGGTTGTGGTGCTGTCTTCCAATATTCCGCCAAATTCTTTTTGAATAAATTCTGAGTTTTTTATTTCGTCATACGTATCATCATCAATAACAATATAAATATGGTTAAAGTGTACAGGCGGGCAATCAGCAATATTACTTAACTTGTCTTCAACATCCCCTTTATCCTGTGAAAAAGATGTTACCGGAGAGCAAATTATTTGCAAGAGTATTAATGAAGCAATAATTTTAAGTTTTACCATTTCAGCCTCCTATTTAGTAGTTTGTAAAAACTATAGTAGAGATGTAATGAACTTTTTCAAATTGCAAATACTACTTTTCTGAAACAACTAATGGTTGCCAATAGCGACAGAAAAGATAAATATCCACTTAACACTAAATAATTTTGAATTGAACTTACACCCTGGATGAAGCACTATATTCTGGAGGGAAGATAAAAGTAGCGATATTCCAAACGTTTCTCCTAAGGGACAGAACAACTTCTATAAAATTGCAAAAATTATTTGTTAGAAGCAACTAATGGTTT
>CBEVZC010000279.1:0-2649 GCA_965554225.1 uncultured bacterium
CCGGCAAAAATTGCTGTTGCAACTTCTTCATTAATGGTGAGTTTTACAGGTTTGCTCGGTTTCGGAGGTCATTTGATAAATTCAAGCTTTGAATGGGAATTAGCCGTAGGGCTTGGCGTTGTAGTATTTATCGGCGGTCAAATTGGCTCACGAGTGTCTGTTAAGCTGCCTGAAAAAAAAGTAAAAATATTATTGGCTGTTGTTTTTGTTCTGTTAGGTCTTTGGATGATTTTGAAATCAATTTAAAAGAATTTCACAGAAAAATTAATGATTTTATTGGGAGATTAAAATGGCTAAAGATTTAAGTAATCAGTTATGGCACGGAATACCGAGAATGGATATTCCTTGGTTTCCTTCAATCGATGCAGAAAAATGTATTGGCTGTGAATTATGTTTCCTTTCCTGCGGAAGAGAAGTATTTGATGTTGCGGAAGAAAAACCTTTTAAAGCTACGGTAGGACGACCTTATAATTGTATGGTAGGTTGTTCAACATGCTCAACTGTTTGTCCGACCGAAGCAATTACATTTCCAGGTAGAGACTTAATCTGGAAGATAGAAAGGAAGAACAAAATATTTAAAATTGTTCACGAAGAAGCGGCAAAGAAAAAGGAAAAATTAAAACAAGGAGATTTAAGAGAAACTGCGGAAAAACAATTATCTGAAACAATAACAAGAATAAAATTTGAAGTAGCCGGTGTATTCGGCGAAAAACGTTTTTTGAAAAAATTGGAAGAGACGATTCAAAATGATCCGATAGATGTTGTAAATCTTGATCTGAAAATCCCGACCGTAAAAGGTCTTTCCGAAGCAACGCCGGGTTATATGAAGTTTGAGTTAACTTCTACGGAAATGGAAGAAATAAAAAATTACGCAAACAAAATTCGTTCGCTAATCAAAGAGAACGACTTAATATTAATTAATGAATCAAAATAAAGACGGAGGTTATTATGTTTAAAGTACCTGAATGGGCTTATGAGTTCCACGGACACAAATGCCCTTTTATGCCGATAGGTTTCAGAATGGGAACTTTGGCAATGGAAAAATTGGGAGTGGGAAAATCCCCTAATCACGAGATGCACGTTTTTTCCGAAATGGGAATCGGACATCCGCAAGGCTGTATGCAGGACGGAATTATGTCAGCAACCGGTGCAACATTCGGTAAAGGAATGATTGAAAAATTATTCTACGGGAAAGTTGCTGCAACTTTTTTCTATCCCGGTAAAGGGGGAGTTCGTATTGCTTTGAGAAACGAATTTGCAGATAGTCTCGCACCGTTAGAATTTTTTGTTTACAGAAAAAAAGGTGTTGAACCTTCGGATATTCCGGCGGAAGTATCGGGCGAAATTATCGACAAAGTTCTAAAAGCAACAGATAAAAAATTGTTCAAAGTTGAATTGCTGCCGGATATGAAATGGACGCCCGTTAAAGGTTCGTTCAACAAAGGGAAATGCGATATCTGCGGCGAATATGTTTTTGAAAGATATTTAAGAAGGAAAGAAGGGAAAACTGTTTGCATTCCTTGCTCGGAATATTGAACTTAAATATTTTTTCTGTGGCTCTCTGTGGTTCTCCTTGCAACCAAGAAAATTACACGGAGACACACGGAGAAGACACTGAGTTACACAGAGATATTATAATTGAGAGAATAAAAATGTTAAATGAAGAATTGACAAGAGAAATAATCGGAGCGGCAATTGAGGTTCACAAAATATTAGGGCCTGGAATGCTTGAGTCCGCATACGAAGAATGTTTATGTTACGAATTAAAAAAAAGAAACCTGGGATATGAACGACAAAAACCAATTCCAATAGTGTATAAAGAAATAAAGTTGGAGTGCGGATACAGAGCTGATATTATAGTTGAGGATAAAATAATATTGGAACTTAAGTCCAGCGAAGGCTTCAATCCGATTTACGAAGCACAGGTTTTAACATATATGAGATTTGCACAAAAAAGGCTGGGTCTTCTTATCAATTTCAATGTAACGAAATTAACGGATGGATTGAAAAGATATATATTATAAATCTCCGTGGTACTCTGTGAAACCTCGGTGGTTCTCTGTGTAACAAAAAGAATTACACGGAGGAACACGGAGAAAACACGGAGTTACACAGAGAAATAAAAAAGGGAAATTAAATGGAAATAAAAATACTCGGCACAGATTGCGCCAAATGTAAAAGCTTGGAAAGAAAAGTAAGAGAATTAGTTGAGGAAAACAATATAAACGCTGACGTAATTTACGTAAACGATCTTGATGAAATGATAAACGCAGGAATTATGATGACTCCCGGTTTAGTTATTGATGGTGAAGTGAAAAGTTTTGGAATTGTTCCTAAAGAACCGCAATTACTTAAATGGTTGAATGGAGAATAAAATGTTTAAAAAAACAGTTTTGAGAAATGATTTTTTAATAGTGGCAATAACTTTGGCAGCACTATTAATCACAAGCTGCAAAGCGCAGGAAAATTCTAATGACAAAAAGAAAAATATTTCATCAAATGCAAAAGTAACATTTGTTGAATTAGGTTCGGTCAATTGTATTCCGTGCAGACAAATGCAGCCGGTTATGAAAGCAGTTGAGAAAAAATACGGTGATCAAATAAATGTAATATTTTATGACGTCTGGCAGCCTGATCAAAAACATTATG
>CBEVZC010000280.1:0-2629 GCA_965554225.1 uncultured bacterium
CGGATTTACTTGTTCATAAGGAACGACTATTTACGAATGAATTTGAAGTAATGCCAATATTATATGGATAGGCGTAAAAATTTACATTAGGATTTTGTAGAATTGTTTTGCAAAATTTTATATTATGTAAGGTATTAGTAATTCATTTAATGGAGGGAGTTTAACCCTCCATTAAAATTATCTGAACTTATATAAATCAGCTACTAGGTATTAGGGACTAATTAAGCTCTTTAAATGAAAATTCTGTTTTAACATTTTTATATTGTTTATCATTTATAAAAACATATGGATAAACCAAATAGTTCACCTTTTTAATTTCCCCGTCGCCGGTTTTAAGTGGAATATCTCTGCCGATTGTAAATGAAACACGGTTAGGATCAAGCGAACCAAAGTAGAAGTTTTTCCTTTGAGGATTTTTAAATGCTTCCGATGCATCAATAGGAACCCAACCTTTACCTTCAATATAAAATTCTGCCCAGCAGTGATAGCCGGAGATCTTACCTTCTTTTTTATTTTCCGGAATGGGAAATCCGATTACAAATCGGGAGGGAATTTTCTCTGCTCGGCTTAACCCAATAAAAAGTGAGTGAAAGTCAGTGCAATTACCGGTACGAGCGTCACAGGCATATAATACATCGCCGCGTCCCCATCCGGTTGTGCTTTTCTTATCATACACCATTGTATCCACTACGTGGTTGTATAATAATTTAGCTTTATCAAATTCCGAGATATTATCGGTCTTTACAACATTTTCAGCTTCCTTTTTAACAATCCCTTTAATTGGCACAAGACTATCAGGCATCAGAAATCTATTAATTAACTTTTTATCCTTTGCGTAGATATTTTTAGCTTCTAATTTTCTTGCAACTTTAAACCTTACCGATAAATTGATTGAAGATGGAATGTTTTCTGTCAGATCGATATGAAGAATCTTGTTATTATATTCAGAATCGTGAACGATCGAATATTTAAGATTTGTCAAAATATTTAAATCCGATATTTTCTGAGCATTATCATCCTTTGGCAAAGGAACAAATACATCAACAGTTTTGGAATTTTGAGGGATTGAAGGAATTTTAACATTATAAGAAAATTCAAAATTCCTGGATTTCTTATGAAGTTCGTTTTCACCATTATTTGCAAAAATTATAGAAAGTACTACAGTGCTTATCAACGCTGCAGTAATAAAAATCATGTTTTTATTCACGTTATATACCTTACTTTTTTTTAAAAAACACTTAGATACGAATTATTTGTTATTTTTTTTATATGGTTGAGTTTTCCATACACCATCTTCTTCGTACCAAGTATAACGAGGTGTACCGTTATCTTTATGCACCATTGTTCTTGTTGCTTTTAAATTATCTTTCGATGTACCTTGCATAAAAATATCAATATCGTAAGTATTTCCATCATTTGCTTTGAAATCTGCGCAGACAAAATATTCGTTATTACCAAGGCTTGCCAATCGCTTTTTGTGAATTTTTTCTAATTTACATTTTAAAACTTTGTTTTGTTTTTGATCTTTAACCAAAAAATAACCACCTGATTTTTTTTCTTGAGCTGCAACGTAATGATCAACTGCGTCAGCAAATTCACCAATTGTTAATTCTGCTTTTTTATGTTTTGCAGGATGCTCTTTGTGATTTTTTTTCATATCCGGTGAACAAGGATGTTCTTTTTTTGTAGGATGCTCTTTGTGCACACCGTCTTTTGTAGGATGTTCCGCTTTTTTTGGGTGCTCTGGCTTAATTGGGTGTTCTGGCTTAGTTGGGTGTTCAGTATTAGTAGGATGTTCCTTTTTTACTGTATCCTTTTTTGCATTTGTGGGATGTTCTTGGGCTAAAACATTTGAATAAAATCCCAGAACAAGCAATGTTAGTAAATATACTAAATATTTCGAGAATCTCATGGTTCCTCCTAAATGATAAATTAATAAATGAAGATTGAATGATAAAAGAAGAGATGTAATCTTATTTTTACAATAATAGTGTTTTTTTAACCTTATTACAAATTAAATCTTAGCTTTTTTAAAATTTTAGTTTTTTAAGATAAGTCAGAATTTATATCTGGATAAATTCGATTGTATAAATTTCGATTTAAAAATAAAAAAGCTCCCGAGAGGGAGCTTTTAGTGCGTCAAATTATTTTCGTTATTGAATTACTTCGACTTCTGTGGCTTGTGGTCCTTTTTGTCCTTGACCTTCAGTAAATCTAACTTTCTGACCTTCTTCAAGGGTTTTGTAACCATCACCAATTATGGATTGAAAATGTACAAATACATCATTTCCATTTTCTTGTTCGATAAATCCATAACCTTTTGAACTGTTAAACCATTTTACAGTTCCTTCTTTTCGCTCTGCCATTTTACAGATACTCCTAAATAAATGAGTTGAAAAAAATTGAACAGAGCTTTAAATCTTGTAGAAATTACTTCTGCACTCTAAATACACTGATCAATTATAACTATTAAAAACAGTTCTTTTTAAGAACTTTTATAAATATAGAAATATATTTTAAAAAAACCTAATATTTTATTCTAATCCGCAAAGCATTTTTTATCATAAAATTGTTAATATAGAAAAATCTTTCGTCTTAGTAATTGAACTTTTTTATAGGTATACTGTTT
>CBEVZC010000281.1:0-2623 GCA_965554225.1 uncultured bacterium
GTTTTGCGTCTAAATGGGAATATTCTGCTAATATAAATTAGTCAAATCAATTTTAAAATTTATCTAGATAGCCATTCTTGTTCACATAAATATCTGGAGATAAAATTCAATATAGCTTATATTTATGTTCTATATAAAAATAAAGAATTAGAATATGGTTAAGATAAATAAGATTATTGCGTTACTGTTTTTTACAATTTTATTTACAAGTTGTAATAAAGGACAAAGTATTGTAGAAATAGTAAAAACAGATCAAGGTTACCAGCTTGTTCGCAATGGAGAGCCATACTTTATTAAAGGTGCCGGAGGTTCTGGTGATTTAAAGATATTAGCTGATTGCGGTGGAAATTCCATACGCACATGGGGCGTTGAGCAATGGGATAAGACTTTTAAGGAAGCTGAGAAATATGGTTTAACTGTATTTGCCGGTTTATGGCTTGAACAGGAAAGACAAGGATTTGACTATAATAATACTGTTGCAGTAAAAAAGCAATTCGAAGAAATTAAGAGGGCGATTTTAAAATATAAAGACCACCCTGCTCTTCTCATTTGGGGTGTTGGTAATGAACTTGACCTTAATTATAAAAACAAGAAAGTATGGGATGCTGTTGAACAGATCGCAGCATTTATAAAAGAAGTTGATGGGAAACATCCAATTACAACTACTACGGCATTCATCGAAAAAGAAGAAGTTGAACTAATTAAGGCAAGATGTCCAAATATTGATTTGCTTTGTATTAACGCTTACGCAGGATTACCAGTTGTTTCGCAATATTTAAAAAATTTCGGTTGGGATGGTCCATATATCCTTGGAGAATGGGGAACGTTCGGTCATTGGGAAGTACCAAAAACAAATTGGGATGAACCAATTGAATTTACAAGCTCTCAAAAAGCTGAAGTATACTACAACAGTTATAGAAAGCATATTGCTAACGATCCAAATTGTATTGGTGCTTATGTCTTTTTATGGGGAACAAAGCAAGAAAGAACATCAACATGGTATAGTATGTTTTTACCTAATGGTGAGAAAACAGAAGCTGTAGATGTTGTGCATAAATTATGGAAAGGTGAATTTCCTGAAAATAGATCACCACATTTGGATTCGTTATTTATTGATGGTAAAAGTGCTTACGCTAGTTTGGTTCTTAAACCGGGAAGTATTCATAATGCAACTGTATTTACAACTGACCCCGAAAAGGATGAGTTAAAAATTGTTTGGGAAATCCTTCATGAAACAACAGACAAAAGAACTGGCGGTGACGAAGAAGAAAAACCAGCTGCAGTTGATGGATTAATCGTTAAAGCTAATAATAGATCAATTACATTTAAAGCACCTTTTGAAAAAGGTCCTTATCGATTATTTGTTTATGTATATGATCAAAAAGGATCGGGTGCACATGCAAATATTCCATTTTATGTAAAGACTTCCAAAGATAATTTCTAATAATTAACATCTACTTTATTACAAGATTACCATGCATATGCTTCAGGTGCTTCACCACCCGGACCAGGGAATATTTCATTGAGTTTTTTAAGTACTTCATCATCTAGTTTAATACTTGTTGCTCTAACTGCACTCTCAAGTTGTTCAATTGTACGTGGACCAATAATAGGTGCAGTAACAATTGGATTATGAAGCAACCAAGATAATGCAACTTCACCGGGAGGGTGTCCAAGTTCCTTGCAAAGTGATTCATATTTTTCAAGCTGATTATGTTTTGATTTTACCATATTTAAAAAGTTTTTATCTTTTCTTCTACCTGTTTCAGCTTTTTCTAAAGCACCACCTAGTAATCCACCACCCAATGGACTCCAAGGAATTAAACCCAAACCATAATGTCTGCAAGCAGGAATAACTTCTAGTTCTACCATACGGTTATCAAGATTATAAATACTTTGTTCGCTCACTAATCCCATCATTCCTCTTTTTGATGCCTCTTGACAAGCAGTTGCAATATCCCAACCGGCAAAATTGCTTGACCCAACGTAAACCACTTTACCTTGTTTTACTAAGGAATCAAAACTCTGCCATACTTCATCCCAAGGACAATTGTGGTCAACATGGTGCATTTGGTAAATATCTATCCAATCAGTCTGTAAACGTTTCAAACTGCCTTCACAATGTTTCCGGATTTTATAAGCACTTAAACTTCGCCCGTCACTATTAACTTCACGGATATTTGATTTACGTTCTACCGGATTGTAAACTTTTGTTGCAAGGACAATTGCCTCTCTCCTTCCGCCACCTTGTGCTAACCACTTTCCTATTATTTCTTCAGTGTAACCGTTTTCCACTGTCCATCCATATACGTCTGCAGTGTCAAAAAAATTAATTCCAAGCTCTAAGGCTCTGTCCATTATCTTAAAGCTTTCTTCTTCACTAGTATGCCAACCGAAGTTCATTGTACCAAGGCATATGTTACTAACTAATACTCCATGCTTCCCAAGTCGTGTGTGTTTTACTGTCATATGAGTAATCTCAATATTATATTTATTATTTATCATTAAAAATAAATAATTTATTAAGGATAATAAAGATATTGTTGGAGTTTCGTCTGGTCAATCACACGCTACCCTTACCCCTCCTAATGCTTGGAAACTTTTTACCTTCATTATCCCCATA
>CBEVZC010000282.1:0-2608 GCA_965554225.1 uncultured bacterium
AACCAATTAGGGTGGCTTAACCATTCTACATTCAGATCATCATAAAAGTTAAAATTCGGTTTAACGGCAGAAGTTTCAAGCTCATCAAAAATTACTCGGTTATAAATCTTTTCAATCGGGATCTCAATATTATCCTTTTTGTAAAAAAGATTATTACCTCGTTGTATTACATCGCTAATACAAACCGATTTAATGTCGAGCTGCTGTTCAGCAAGGAAAAAATCTATCCATGTTTTCTGCTTCTTGGGATCAATTTCAAGAAGAATTACATTTTCCGCAGCATGCTCCCCTACCATTTCGGCTTTTAGAAGTCCTAAATAAGAGTTATAATCCAAATCGTTAAAATAAGAGTTAAAACCTTGAGGAATTTTGAAATACTCTCTAATTTTTTGATCAATGAATGCTTGGAAATTGTACAAACTCGGGAATCCTTGAAGCTCGATTAATTGGGGTAAATACTTTCCGCTGTAATCTAATGTAAGCGCAAAATCAATCTGTAAAAAAAGAGGATGTTTACCTTCGTTAGGTACAATATATTTCTCCGGAATATTAATATCAATAGATTTATCCGATATTATTTTCTCTACTTGCAGAGCAATATCATTAGTAGCTTCTACAAGTGAGTTAGTATTACCCGCGTCTAAAAATAAGGGGGTTTCACATATTCTAAAATCAAGTTTTCTGCCAATTGAATTTTGAATGCTATCTAGAAATTTGTAATAATTTTCTTGCTTGAAATTTCTATTAAATTCTTCTCTAATTTCAGGTATCATAAGTATTTAATATTTTCATAAAACGGTTTATAGCTTAATTCCTTTATAAGTTTCATCAATAATGTAATCTACTACATCTCTTAAATCTTTGCGCTTTTCCCAAGCCTGCAATTGTCTATCTGCTCCCGTGCCGTGCTCCAATATTTTGTTTATATAGTTTAATTCATCTCTTACTCCCAATTCATCAACCACATCCTCCACAAAATCCAATAATTCTCCTATTAATACTTTAGTTTCAACTTCGGCTTGTTTGCCAAAATCTATCATTTTTGCTTCAATTCCATAGCGGCTGGCTCGCCATTTGTTTTCATTTATATATAATCTTCTGTAAAGTCTGAAACCTAAATTTTGCTTAATTAATTTATATAGTTTTGCAACAATGGCTTGCATTAAAGCGGCTAATGCTATTGTTTCATCTACTCTTAATTGAACATCGCATACTCGGAATTCTAGTGTAGGGTATTTAGGATGCGGACGAATATCCCACCAAATTTTTGTAGCATCTTCCACGCATCCTGTTTTAACCAGCATATTTACATACGATTGATATTCTCCGTGACTTCCGAAATAATCCGGTATACCGGTTCTGGGAAATCGGTCAAATATTTTAGCACGATATGACTTAAAACCGGTATTCCTACCCTTCCAAAAGGGAGAATTTGTAGAGAGAGCATAAATATGCGGAAGGAAATACCTTGCTGCATTCATAATATGCACAGCTAATTCTTTATCATTTATTCCAACATGTACATGAAGTCCAAAAATTAAATTGGCACGAGCAACTTGCTGCATATCATGAACTACATCATGATACCTTTGCTGATCCGTGATAGCTTGATCTTCCCATCGAGAAAAAGGATGAGTACCTGCCGAAGCAATTTTCAAACCATGCAGATCGGCAATTCTGGAAATGCTTGTACGCAACTTTATTACCTCTTCCCGTGCTTCTTGAATGTTTGAACATACTGCAGACCCGGCTTCAACAACAGATTGATGCATTTCCGCCTTAACTTGTTCTTTAAGGACCTTTTTGCCTTCTTCAAGAATTTCTTGAATTCTTGATTTCAATTCCCTTGTTTTAGGATCAATTATTTGGAATTCCTCTTCTATTCCCAATGAAAATAGTTTATCAGTCATCGTACATTATCTTGTTTTTGGATTTGTTTGGCCTTAATTTTTGATTATTTGCAAATGTAGTAACAAAATTACCCCAAGTTAAATTGTTCAATCCTTTTTTATGTATTTTAGCTCTATGGATAGCCATATTAGCCGTAGCTTCAACAACCCATTCAAAGTTATCCTCTCCAACCGAATGTAAATCCGCGTCAGGTGCGGGGTTTCCGAAGTCAATCGCAAAAGGTATACCATCCCGAATTGCAAATTCAACAGTATTAAAATCATAACCTAAAGCATTATTAAGTTTAAGGACATCATTTTCAATACGCTTTAATAATAGTCGTTCAATTGGTTTCGGATGCTTAACATAACGAAGATGATGGGGTTGTTTCGGATCATAGTGCATTATTCTAACGTCTCTTCTATCTATACAATAACATCTAAAATAGTCAGTAAAATCAATTTCTTCCTGAAGCATCATAACAAGAGTACCAGTTGAATTATAAGCATTGAAAAATTCCTCTCTATTATTAACTTTATAAACATTTTTCCAACCGCCGCCTGCAAAAGGTTTAAAAAATGCCGGAAATCCTATATAATCAAAAATACTTTCCCAATCCAATGGATACTCCAAATTTCGCATGGAATTTTCGTTAGTATCAGGCGGTTGTTCATTAGATGGTAAAAGAACCGTTTTAGGAACTTTAACTCCTACTTTT
>CBEVZC010000283.1:0-2584 GCA_965554225.1 uncultured bacterium
AATCATCTTCAAATAACCTAAGGGCTAAACCTAATCTGAAGTTAGTTGGAATCGGATCAGCTTGAGCTTGATCGATGTAATATATAGCTGGACCAATATTACTAAGATTCATACCCAGACTGAGTCTATTATTAAACTCACCAATTAAAGGCAGATTTAATTTTGCAGGACGCCACATTGCAGCGACATCAAAGCTTACTGAAGTTGCAACACCACTTCCCTGTTCTTGTGCCGTCGGCTTGTCCGAAAGTCTGCTATGAATTAGACGAAAATTAAAACCGAGTCCCCAGTCTTCACTAACTTTAGTAGCATAACCTAGAGTTAAAGATGCGTCGAAAGAACGGAACCTGCCTAATTCTTCAGGACCTCCTTCACCGGTTCTAATGAATTCACCAAAGTTCATATAAGTAATGCTTGAAGAGATCGTTCCGCTTATATCGTCTATATACTGCCGATAGGTTAAATAATCGTAAAAAAGATCGCTTAAACCAAACTGAGGAAGCCAATTACTGTGTGTAATGCTTACTTCCGAGCCTTTCAAAAAAGCTAAACCGGCCGGGTTCCAAAAAATTGCAGCTGAATTATCTGCTAATCCGCCTCCGGATTCTCCTATACCACCGGCTCTTGAATCGGGTGCAAGCAGCAGAAATGGAACTGCT
Organism: uncultured bacterium; assembly: GCA_965554225.1. Taxonomy (GTDB): domain Bacteria; phylum Bacteroidota; class Ignavibacteria; order Ignavibacteriales; family Melioribacteraceae; genus BMS3ABIN04. Next base: position 660 of record CBEVZC010000283.1, read on the forward strand.
GTTTCTCCCTGAGCATTTAATTTACTAAATGATCCAACGATCGATGCGAATAAAAGAACGAACAATGCTATTCTTTTCATCGTTGTTTTCCCTCCTAATATGTTAATATATAATGTTTCATTTTTGTAAGAATTTTAATTTTACCTAATTACTGCTAATTTTCCAAGTAAATTCTGATTATAATTACCATCAACGGTTTTAACGTTCAGTTTATAAAAATAAGTTCCGTTAGCAATTATACTTCCGTCTTCATCACGTCCGTCCCAATTTATTTTTACAAATTTCTCAGGTATATTGTTTTTTGTAATAGTCTTTATTAAACGTCCACTAATAGTATATATCTTAATTATTATATCTAAAGGTTTTGTTAAATTTTGCTGGAATGTAAATGCCGTAAAATTGGAAAACGGATTAGGATAATTAAAAACATCACGTAAAACCATATTGTTATCGTCTACTAATTGGAAGCTACTTTCTTGAGTTGAAAAATTATTGAAAACATCCCAAGCTTTAATTTTAATCTTATAATTCCCCGGAGCCAACGAATTAAAACTATACTTAACAATACCGGATTTACCAAATGAATTTAGATCACCAATAAAATAGTTAGTTAAATCAATCGGGTTTTCAGAATCATCGTTCAACATTGCTTCCAGCTTGTGTCCTACCCCCAACCCAGTTGTATTCAGTCCGGTTTCATCGTTTAATTTTACAATTAGAGTGAAATTGGGATTAACTAAATACGAATCTTTAAATTTTTCATCATCATAAAACACTTGAATTTTTGGACCTGTATGATCGTTAACTCTTGAAGAGTCCGTACCGCCGACAATTATATTATTAGTAAATCCAACTCCATCGGCATTATCATTAAAAAAATATGTGACAATTTTTCCGTTTTTATTTTCATACGAAATATCTTTGGGCACAATAAATCCGGTTGAGAACTTTCCGTTTTCAACAGAAGCTTGCCCGCGGAAGATTACTCCGCCTTGGACATCCATAAAATAATTAATATCTTTTAGTTCTATTCTTCTTCTTGAATCAAAAACAGTAACAATTACATTACCGTTAAAATTATTAAAACTACTATCTACATTTAATACAGTTCCTGAAAGCAGTACATTCCCCAAAGCTTTTATTTGGATATCTGTTGTAAGTATCTCGTGATTAATGGAATCGATCTTTGCAGGTAAAACAGGTTGATCTAACCGCAGGACAGGATCACACAATAGGTGAAATTTTTCGTCATTGTTACCCGTTTTATTTTGTTTTAATTGAAAGTAAGCTTCTCCAATTCGCTTTGGCAAACCTTCTTCGTCTCTATCCTTAAATAACTTCGTATAAAAAACTGAATTTAAGGAAGCATTTTCATTTGAGTAAACAGGTCTAACTGCAGTAAGTCCGCCAATAATACCGCGATCTTTCATAAAAATAAGTTCTTCCGTAGCACTCTGGTTTTCCGGATCATCATACTTTCCGAAATCGCATGTAGCTGCAGTTAAGAAAAAATAATCTTTATTACTTAATTGAGGAAACGAAGTTTCTCTATCAAAAACATCTTCGTGCGTCCAGAGTTCAGGACTACCGTGACCGATAAAGTTAACAATAAGCGCACCATTATTCATTGCATTAATAATTGCTTTATTCACTTCCGGTTTCCTTCTGCCTGAACCCGTTACCACTGTTGGGTAGGCAGATAAATAAATTTTATCTTGGTCAAAAAATGACGGGATATTACTTCTGGATAAATTCTCCGATTGGCCTGTATGTAATGATCCGTCATCACCCTTTGAGGTTAATCCATCATCGGCAACCAAAGTAATTGTATTTCTCCATAGGGTTCTATCCGATCCCTTTTCATATTTAATAATCTTATCAACAATAGATTCTGCCTCATTAACATTTGCAGCAGGCAGTCTTCC
>CBEVZC010000284.1:0-2584 GCA_965554225.1 uncultured bacterium
ATCTTAGATTATTAAAAATTAAATTTTTTCTGCAATTTTATAATCGTAAATAATTTTAGGAAATTAATAAAGGAGAATAATAGACTTAATAACAAGAAAAAATATAGGGGAAAAGAATTTATTTGTTAGGATTGTTTTAATAGTTCAAAAAAACCCTTCCCAGCCTTCCCTTTTGCAAAAGGAGGACTCAACTTGTTAGCCGGATTTTAATGCGGAGTAGGTTTGAATAAATACATTAAAAATCTCAACATACATATATTAGTTTGTCATACTTTTAAATCCGCAGCAGCTAAAAATTTCGGAGGTACACGAACTTTTGCGGCTTGTTCAAAAGCGTATGCCAGTTTAAGGAGTACCGGTTCGCTCCATGCTCTACCGTAAAATGAAATTCCGACAGGCAGTCCGAATACATAGCCGGCAGGCACAGTGATGTGAGGATATCCGGCTACTGCAGCTAATTGCGAACTGCCGCCGAGGAAATGGTCGCCGTTCACAAAATCTGTCATCCACGCGGGACTGTCCGTAGGAGAAACAAGAGCATCCAGATTATGTTTATCCATTACTGCATCAATGCCTTCTTCCCTTGATAATCGGAGATTTGTATTTAGTGCATCCAGGTACTTTTTATCTTTTAGCGAGCCTGTCGCTGCTGCTTCTAAAAACAACTCCTGTTTGAAATAAGGCATCTCTTCTTTAGAATGTTTTTTATTGAACTCTATTAAATCCTCGATTGTATGCATTTGGGTCCGTTTGCCGCGGTGCTTGAGATATTTTTTCATATCTGCTTTTAATTCATACAGAAGTACGGTCATTTCGTTTTCATTTAATTTATTGAGTCCATCTATTTCTACCGGATCAATAAGTACAGCGCCATTTTGTTTAAGAAGTATCAGAGAATCATTTATAACCGTATCAACTTGCGGGAGGAAACCAAAAAGTTGACGTACTATTCCGATCCTCGATCCTTTAAGTCCATTTGTTATTAAAAATTTTGTATAATCCGTGTAGGCTTTTCTCTTGCTGTTTTGTGTAGCGGTATCTTCAGGATCGGCACCTTGCATAGCACCAAGCAGAATTGCCGCATCACGAACGGTCCGGGCCATAGGACCAGCCGTATCCTGGGAATGTGAAATCGGAATAATCCCTGCTCTACTTACCAATCCGACAGTCGGTTTTATACCTACTATTCCGTTTATTGAAGATGGGCTAACTACAGAGCCGTCCGTTTCAGTTCCAATTGCAATTGCGCAAAGGTTAGCCGACGCCGCTGCAGCCGAACCGGAGCTTGAACCGGAACAATTTCTATCGAGAGCATAAGGATTTTTTGTTAATCCTCCCCGCCCGCTCCATCCGCTTGTGGAATGAGTAGAGCGCATGTTTGCCCATTCACTTAAATTTGTTTTGCCGAGGATTAGCATTCCGGCTTCACGAAGTTTTTTCACCAAAAACGAATCTTTATGAGGCTGCGAACCGAGCAGAGCAAGAGAACCTGCAGTAGTTTCCATTTTATCGGCAGTATCTATGTTGTCTTTAATTAATACCGGAATTCCATGCAGCGGACCTTGGGAACCGTTCCCTTTTAATTCTTTGTCCAGCGAATCTGCGATTTTTAAAGCATCAGGATTTAGCTGCAGAACGCTGTTTACAGCCGGGCCGTTTTTATCAATTTCCTTAATACGTTGAATGTACATTTCTGCAATTGAGCGAACCGTAAATTTGCCGGCTTTAAAACCATCGCTTAATTCTCCGATAGTAATTTCGTCCAAATCCGAAGGCAGGATACCTGTATTATTCATAAAGGATGTTGAGGCTTCCGTTCCAAAAGTGAGTCTTGGCAGTGATACAACGGCTATTCCGCTTAGTAAACTTTTTTTTATAAATTTTCTGCGGCTTCTGTTTAGTGAGGAATTCTTTTTTTTATCCATGATGCAATCTCCATGCTATTAAAATTTATTTTGGAAAAGATATGTCCGGAAACAAATAATAAGTTTACGTATCCAAGTCTCGTTTTAGTTTTATATTGTAGAGGCTTTATGGAAAAGGCTTTAATATTCAGTTAAAACCGGACTAAACTTTATCATTTTTAAGTTCGATACAATGTCTTAATAATTCCACTTAGCAGAAAACTATTATATGCTGCGAGCAGTTTATTATATATTGTTCCCGTTAATTTGTTTATCCTTCCTCAATATTATAAAAATTATTCGCTTAATTCAATGCTCAAATTTATTATAAAATAAAGGGGAAAAGAATTTATTTGTTAAAACTATTTTTAGCATATAGAATGCTAAGGAACTATAAACGTACACATGAGTGTTAATTAAGGATACTATATTCACTATATAAGTTTGCCAAATTGGTCCCCGGATAATTTTTAAGAATCCACCTTTATCCTCTCTTTAGAAGGAAGAGGAAATTAAAGTAAATCCGAAAATCAATTTTGTGTAAATATATAATTTGTTGAAGATATTATAAACCCGGTTTGGAATACCAAAAGCCCAACTTTTTTAAAAAGTTGGGCTTTAGTTCAAAAAATTATTTTTGCAAAATCATTTTTTTGATTGCTGATTTACCATCTGCTTTA
>CBEVZC010000285.1:0-2551 GCA_965554225.1 uncultured bacterium
TCTTCCAAGGAAACCTTAATAATCCTAATTTTACTGTATAATCAAAGATTGCGCCTTCTTTCATTTCCAATGGTTTTGGCGTTTTTATAATAAATCCTAAATCCGGAGGAGTAATCTTTTCAAGATTCTCAGGACTCTCAAAAAAAGGAAATACCTCTTTAATTGGAGTATTTAATATTTGAGTTTTTTTTAAAGTGAACATAATAATTTATTTTAATATAAGCCCAAGAATTTTAATTAAATAAGGTCTCATATTTTTCAATGAGACCTTGAAGAATAATTATTTTCTAATTATTATTTTGTTGGCGGAATTAACACAGTGTCAATAATATGAATAACTCCGTTTGAAGCCATTACATCAGCAGTTGTTACTTGAGCATTGTTAATGAATACTTTTCCATCTTCTACTTTTATTTTTACATCTGACTTAGCTAATGTTGTAGCAGATTTTAATTTTACAACATCACCTGAAGTTACTTTACCACTTACAACATGATATAGTAAAATATTTGTTAAGGTTTTTTTATCTTTCAATAATGATTCAACTGTTCCTTTTGGCAATTTTGCAAAAGCTTCATCTGTTGGGGCAAATACTGTAAATGGACCTTTGCCTTTAAGAGTTTCAACTAAGTTTGCCTCTTTTAAGGCAGTAGCAAGAGTATTAAATGATCCTGCTGCTACAGCTATTGTAACAATATCCTTCTTTGATTCTTTTGTTTCTTTATTTTTATTAACTGCAAATATGGTTGTGGTAAAAAATGTTAATGTTAACATTATAAGTGTACCGACTGCTATTTTATTGATTATTGATTTCATTTTTATATCCTTTCAATTGTGATTTATGTTATTTGTTTACTATAATTTGTGCACCAAGAGCTTGTGAAGCTGTTCCGGCAACAAAACCCTTTGCGAAAACTGTATAAATATTTCCATCCATTATAGAAATACCGGGTAAATCAAGAACTACTGTATCAGTTCCGGCTAATCTTACCTGAAGGTCATATGAACCAGCCGGTAATGGAGTGAAATTTGTAAATTCTTTGAATTTAATATTTCCAAATACAACTGTACCGTCAGTTAATGTAATATCTACGGCAGGTGCATCAGGTGATAAGTGAATAAATCTTACATGAGCATTACCCGCAGCAGGTGGTGTTAAGTCATCTTCTATAACTAATGGTGCTAAGTTGGCAACTGCATCTACAGCAAATACTGAGTAGTATTTATCACCGGTAAGATCTAAATTTGCTTGTATAAAAGTTGTCGAAGTACCTGTAACATTTACTTTAATATTTCTGGTACCTTCAGATACTTCTAAATATCCTGTATTGTTAGGAAATGTTAAGTTTGTTCCAGCCACTGCATTATCTACTAGTAAATCAACACCAGGTGCATCAGGTGATGCGTGAACAACATTTACATTTGCATTTGCAGATTTGGTTTGTGGGGTTGTTGGATTATCATCATCTGAACAACCAACTACTATAAAGGAAGATAGTAGCAAAAGCATTACGAGTTTTTTGATATTGTATTTCATTGTGTTACCTCTTTAGTTTGTTATTATTATATGATTTGATATAATTTTTTTGCTAATAATGAACAAAAATCCGTTCGCACTAATCTTAAAAGTATTAGAGCTTTTTTCAGCAGATCCTTTTTTTTGAAAACCTTCAAATTCAATTGACTTTATATTGAGTTTGAAATTTAGAATTATATGTTTTATTTCGCTTATCATTTCCACTGTCTAGATTTTGTTTATGCAAATGTAAGCAATTGTCTAGAGCTTGTCAAGTAAAATCGTAAAAAAAACATAAATATTTTGAAATTTCCCTAAAAAAATTGACAAACGCTAGACAATTTAGTATATTTAGATATGAAAAATTCAATTAAATACCCCATAAAAGCTGTATCTAATTTAACCGGCTTAAGTATTTATGTTATTAGAGCTTGGGAAAAAAGGTATAATGCTGTAGTACCTGACCGTACTGAAACTAATAGAAGACTGTACTCACAAGAAGATGTAGAAAAACTAAAATTGCTTCATCTTGCTTCAGAAAATGGTCATTCAATTGGAACAATTGCTCACTATAATATAGATGAGTTAAAAAAAATTGTTGGAGAAACAAAAGATGTTCCTTCCGTTAGTAAAATACCATTCTCAGAGCCAGAGGTAGAAACTTTTAATAAGTATTTAATCAATTCCATAAAATATATAGAAGAGTTGGATGTAAACTCTCTTGAGCATGAACTCTACAAAGCTTTAGTTGATTTACCTCAACCGAGATTTATTAAAGAGGTTATAGCCCCACTGTTAGAAAAAATAGGATTTTTATGGAAAGAAGGAGATATAAGAATTGTTAATGAACATCTATCAACTGCTGTTATTAGAAAAATTCTTACTTCTCTTATTGATAACAATTCTGTACCAAATAATGCTCCATCAATAATAATAGCAACTCCTCGCGGACAATTACACGAGCTTGGAGCTTTAATTATAGGAGTTATTGCATCGGCCGATGGTTGGAATGTTATTTACATGGGTCCAAATCTA
>CBEVZC010000286.1:0-2510 GCA_965554225.1 uncultured bacterium
TATTAGTGTCCGATAAAAAAATAAGACAAGGGAAAAATCGGATAGAAAATTCCCTTGTCGTGGCTAAATTTGTAATTGATAAAAAAACAAAAAAGAGCCATGAACAAATCTACAGAATTTAGCGGACAACCGATTATAAAACAAGTATTGAGTTTTATAGACAACAAAATTATTTATCGGACAGCAATGGATTTTTTTATTATTCTTTAAGATAAAATACCTTACAAAGCTTCAGCTCATTCTTCCATATTTCCATTTTTCCTTCATTCCACCTTACTTCTGATTTCTTTATTCTATTTACCGCCAAGGCGCGAAGAGAATTAAATTTAAAAACATTTATTAAGTTTAGAAGTTTTTTCGCTTGTGTTAAATTTCATCTGTGTAAATCATATTTTTTCTGTGTTTATCTGCGTTCTATCTCTTTAACCGCAAGGGTCGCAATGAAGCGCAAGGTTCGCAAAAGGCACGCTGATATAATTTACAAAGTTTCGGCTCATTTTCCCTTTTTTTTCATCATTCCAACTTTCCATCTTTCTATTATTCCTTGTTTACTACTGTTTTTACAATCAAGCAATCTTTTTCCTTTTTTAATTTCGAATTTTGAATTGATTTGTTTCTTAATTCTGACTCCTAACTCCTAGCTCCTAACTTCTGATTTCTTCGTTCTTAATTCGTTTGTTCTTTTTTAATTTTGAATTTTGACTTTTTAATTTTTCCTTAGCTTTTTCTTGTCTCGGTGTAGCTTGTTGTATAAGCGAAGACGGAATTGTCTCCGGCTTTTGTCTCTATTATATTTGTTGAACAAATTCAGAAAAACTAAGTATTTTTTTACTGTTTCGCTTCTCAAAAACAAGATGCTCAAAATCTCTTACCTTTTGTTCTAAATTAATTTTGGAAAGAAGCTGCAAAAAGGATGATTTTAATTCTGTTTTATTTTCAATACCGAGTTTTTTCTTTAAGAAATTATAATCCGGAGTTGTAAAATTCATTAGAAACATTACATCGTAAAAGTCACGTCCCTTAGAGCGAGTTAGTAATGCAGAAATTTTCATTGCACACATAATTTGATCTGACGGAACAGGAAAATTAAAATAAAAACCACAACCTTTTACATTAGTATAAACCGACTTATAATTATATTGCTGATCTACACATTCAATTTTTATTAAAAATCTTTCTTCCCTATGTTTTGATAATCGCAAATCGAATAGTAAATGAGGGAAATAAATACTCCTTCTGTATGCAGATAATTTTTCACTTTCTTTTCTGCGCAATTCAATATTAAAACCAAATCTTTCCAGGTAAAGTAAAACAGCATCTGTCATATCCAAAAATTCTTGTTTGGAAAAATCTTTACAATCAAAATCAATATCCTCTGAGAAACGGTCTATTCCTTTAATTAACCTCAAATTGGTGCCCCCGATAAAAGAAAGCTTCTTAATCCACTTTGTTGCCGAAAGGTAATCCAAAATCAATAATAGAATATATTCTTTAAGCAAATATTTTTGAAATCGCGGATTTTCACTTAAAATCGGAGGGAAATAACCTCTTATTTGTTCAATACTTAAAATAGCCGGAATACCGTTTTTAGATTTTCGATTCTTTGTGAAAGTGCTTTGTTATTAAAACGTTTTGTATATTTAGATAATCTTTCCAAATTAATTATTTCATGCATTAGATCTTCGTCAAACCTGAGATTTTCTATTTCTTCAACAGATTTATAAAAAGGATATAAATAAAGCAAATCTAATATTGCTTTTTCAGGTTGTGCAATTAAAAATACTTTTGAGTTTGAGTATTTCTTTTGATTATAGCCAAAAAAAAGTGATGGAAGTACTTTTTTGTAAATAAAAATACCAAATAGATTTTCATATTCTGCTGTTTTTAATGTAGAAACAGAAGTGATTTGAAATACTCCTTCCGGTATTATACCATAAAATGCTAAAGCTGTATGCAAGCTTATATACGAAGGGCGATAAAAACGGTTAGCAATGTAGAAAGCGGAATCCGAATCATGTAAATATTCAGGAAAACTATAATAGCCATTCCTTAGCTTTACAAGTAACCCCTTATCAACCCAACGAGTTAAATTGTTATTATTAAAATTAGAATATACATTCTTTATTTGTTGAGTTGAAAAACATACCATTTCTAAAAATGTATTTCTAAATTCTATATAATTCATATTCGTTTCTGTTTTTCCACAAATATAATGAAATTTAGAAATATATGCTAAGAGTTTCTACTACTAATTTGGTTTTTCATCTGTGTAAATCATATTTTTTCTGCGTTTATCAGTGTTCTATCTCTTTAACCGCAAGGGTCGCAATGAAGCGCAAAGTTCGCAAAAGGCAAGCTGATATAATTTACAAAGTTTCAGCTCATCATTCCACCCTTCCATCTTTCCTTTTTATTTCCGATCCGTCAAGAGCCGGACTTACAGCTTCTGACTTCTGATCCGTCAGGTGCCGGACTTACAGCTTCTGACTTTGTATTTTCTTCATTCGTTT
>CBEVZC010000287.1:0-2508 GCA_965554225.1 uncultured bacterium
TTATAAAACATTAGCGTTTTTGATATGGCGGTTGTTTAGGTTGAGTATTTCCTTGTTTTTTCAATAGTTGCATTACCTCTTTAATACCCGCTTCTAATTGAGGATCATGCCCTTTTGCCATGAGAGTTGGATCGTCAATAACTTTAATGTCCGGGTCAACTCCGTGTCCTTCTTTAAACCATGTCCCATCCAAATTATACATTCTAAAAGTAGGAACAGTAACCGCACCACCGTCTATAAATGCAGGAGCTCCGCTTATACCTATAAGTCCGCCCCAAGTTCTTTGACCAATTAAGGGACCAAGACCGGTTTTCCTGAAATAATCCGGGAAAGCATCTCCACCCGAACCACTCCAACCGTTAATCAACATAACCTTTGGTCCGAATACAGCATTCGGGGGCCACTTCCAATTTCTACCATCGCGAACTGCCCAAAAGGCTAAAGGTTTTCTATTTAGAATTTCAATAAATCTATCAGGAATTTGTCCACCGCTATTAAAACGTTCATCTATTATTAATCCATTCTTATCGGTCTGTGCAAGGAACTGTCTCTGTAATTCATTCTGTCCTTCAACACCTGTATTTGGAACGTAGATATAACCTATTTTACCCTTAGTTTTTTCTTCAACTAATTTTCTATTGGATTCAATCCAAGCTAAGTTTCTTAACCTGCTCTCGCTTTTAATGGGTTTAACAAGAATTTTTCTTGAGTTGTCAAATGAAGGTTTATCATTTACGGTAAGTTCAATAGTTTTGCCTGCTAATCCTTCAAAATAACTATAGGGTGACTTATTTACAGAAAGAGGAACGCCGTTAACTGCTAAAATATAATCCCCCTCTTTTACGTTTAATCCGCTTTGTTTTAAAGGTGATCGTACATCGGAATCCCAATTAGCATCATTAATTATTTTAGCAATTTTAAACTTTCCGTTGTCAATACTCCAATCTATTCCCAACAAACCTATATTTTTCGATTTTGCTTTTTCCTGATCGCCGCCGAATCTATATGTATGCGAGGAGCTCAGTTCGCCAATTAATTCCCCTAAAATAAAATTTAGATCATTTCTAATAACTACATCCTTAACCAACTTACCATATTCAACTTTCATTTTATCCCAATCCACACCGTGCATGTTAGGATCATAAAAAAAATCTCGCTCGAATCGCCAAGCATCATTAAATATCTGTTTCCATTCGGCGGGTGGATTGATTGTCATCTGAAGTTGATCGGTAGGAACGCTTTTTTTTGCTTTTTGATCGGGTTTAACATCAACAATAAAATAAGACCCTTTTTTCTTAAAAAGTAGTTTCTTCCCATTGCTGGAAATCTGATATGAATCAGCATTTGGAATAATAGTTTTTTCTTCTCGTTCTTTGAAATCAAAATATTTTATAGATTTATTTTTTACAGTTGAACCGGAATTAGGATATTTGATGTATATTATTTTACCGGATATCGACGATAGATTACTGTAGTTTCCTGCTTTAGGAGGAAGTACTACTTCTCTTTGTTCAAAGTTTTTAAAATCAATTTTAACTTTTACTTTTTCTGTTTTTACTTTTTCCTTCTTGTCATCTTTCTTATCCTTTTTAGAGTTGTCAACTACTTTTACAGTATCATTTTTAGGTGCTAAAGGCGATTTAATTTCTTTGGTCAAAGGGACTGCAGTTATTTCCGTTGAATTAGGATAAGAAAAAGTATTATCCATACTACTATAGACCGGTCGGAATTTTCTATCCGTTAAGTAATATAAATATTTCCCTTCAGGATCAAAGACCGGCGAACGGGAACTATAAAATCCGGTTGTTACTTGGTGAGTTTTTTTATGTGCAACATTATATATGAAAACTGCATCATGCTGATTATCCAACCCCCTCGAATATGTTACCCATCTACTGTCTGGCGACCATCCGACTTTAAAGTTTTCCAAATTACCTTCATACATGAAAAGTCCTTTGTCAATAGTAGCAACCGTTTTCTTCACTACATTAAATATTTTAATATTCATTGCGTTATCAACAAAGACTAGCTGTTTACTATCCGGAGACCAATAAAGATGGTATTTAAAGCCTTTACCTAGACTAGATAGTTTTTTTTCGTCTCTAAGTTTATTCAACTGTTTTATATAAAGTTCATATTCACCCGATCTATCACTCCAATAAGCAACGGATTTTCCATCGGGCGACCATGCAGGAAAGCGTTCCGCAATTCCGGAAGTATTTGTTAGATCTTTAACAACGCCTTCCTTAGCCGGAACGGAAAAGATGTCTCCGCGAGCTTCAAATATTACACGAATTCCTTCAGGAGACAGTGTTGAATTTTGAATATACTTCTTAACATTTTTCTTGTAAGGCAGTCTTGTTATTTCATCTGTAGTAACTGTAACATTAACTTGTTTATATTTTTCCGTATTAAGGTTTAAAAGATATAGATTGCCCGCCGCCTCAAAAACAATATCTTCAGGACCAATTGAAGGGAAATGAATGTCATAATCTTTAAAATGTGTTA
>CBEVZC010000288.1:0-2487 GCA_965554225.1 uncultured bacterium
ATGAATAGGCAGTATATCAATCTCTGTTTTATGGGGAATTACTATGCAGATTATTTCCGCGCTTGCAAACGTTTATATTTATCTTGATAAAATTTAGACATTTTATCATCACCTTGTTTTTCTAAATTTTTACTTATAGATAAAAGTGAGTTAAACCAAATGTTTGAGGCAGCAGGTACAGTTATAGTCAATATTTTATTATTTATGATATCTTGATAAGCAGCAATTGCAGAAACCCGGTTTTCCATCTTTTCATAAATCTGTGCAAGAGACCTTAATGCAGTCCAACGTATTAGGGGATTAAGTGCAGTTAGTGTTGGTAACTGCGAAGAGGGTACTAATTCAACTACTTTAGAGAAGTACTCAATTGCCTTTTTATAATCAGTATTAGAATTAGCGATCTCACCTTTAATTTGGTATAAAAAAGCTAATTTTGCTTTTTCCAACTCTTTTGGCAATGGTGTCTGCATAACTCCAAACGGTGGTAAAATATTTTCATTCTTAATTTCATTAAGTAATTTTTTAGCATAGCTAATTTTACCATTTTTAACGTAAGTAATTGCCAGCCAACCTATTCCCTGAACCTTTAATATACCCGCTGAGTTACTTATAATGTTTTTAATTATTGATTCAAACTGCCGAATTCGGCCGTTATTCAAATAAGTTAAGGCTAATTCCAATTGCGACCATTGTAATAGATTGCTTTCATCATACTTTTGGGACAGGGCAATGCTTTCGCGAAGTATATTTGTTGCCTCATTAAATTTTCCTACTAAAAGAAAAAACCGTGATATAAACCACCGGCTTGTAATTTGTGCCATCGGTAAAAGCTTATTAACTTTAGATGATAAGAAAACGGATATTTTTTTCTTTGCGGAATCAATATCATCATGCATCCAATCTAAAAATAATCCGGTTAAATAAGGAAATTCAAGTGGGTAATCAGGGTTGAGTTCGAGTGCACGAGAAAATTCTTTATTAGCTGCATGAATATTTCTATCGTAATAAAGAGAAAAGAGCCCATTGTCAGAGTAATTTATAAAATAGTTTGGACGAAGCTTTTCGCAGATTTTTTTGTACTCAACATATTTTTTTATATCACCGTTTCCCAAATATGCAAGACTGAGATTTACATTTCCCCAATAATCATCGGGATAAGCAATTAATAAGAGCTCATAGTATTCAATACCTTTTTCATAATCACCGTTTCCATACATAGCATTTGTACCGAGGATGAAAAGTTTCTCTCTTTCGGAAAGATTATCTGCTAGCTGCGCTGCTTTTTCAAAATTAGCTTTTCCTTTTTGTAAATTACTCAGCCATAAATTAGTAAAACCAAGCAAAGTATAACTCATAGCAAAACTCGTGTCATTCTGAACCGCTTGATTCAAAAAATATTCCGCTTTATTAAAATCGAACAAATTGATATAATAAGATCCCTTCGAATAATAATTAAGTGCCTTCAGAGAAGATGTTGTTACTTTTTCAAAATGTGTTAAAGTATCCGGGAAATTTTTGAATGACTCACCAAGTTCTTTACGTATAGAGATAGCTAACTGACTAATAACAGGTAAAATTTCTTCTCGATTGGAAACAGTTTGAGAAAAGACTTTTTTTATTCTATTTGTTGCAGGCTCTATTATCTTTAATGAAAGGATATAGCGGTTTCCCATATTATAAATACTTCCTGTAAGTAGTATTTGTATATTTCCATCCCTCAAACAAATTTCCCTACCAAGATCCCTGTCAATACGTATGTCGGGTTTTTGTCTCATCAGAGTTAAAACATCCTGAACACGTCCTCTCGGAACAACATTAACATATTTAGATTCGCTAAGCTCCAATTCAAGAGCTGTTTGTAAGGCGGCTTCAAATACTTCTTCTCCCGTGCGGTTGTCAAAGTCCGATATAAGTACCCAATTCCGTTCAATAAAGTTCAGTTTTGATATATTTTTATTAATTATAAAAAAAATAATGGATGCTAATAAAATAAATAAGAGTGTAAAACCTATTTTATGTTTTATTAAACGAGAACCAATTGAAGTTGTTTTTATTAAATTATCTTGAGAAGAATATTGGGAAACAATAACTTCTTTAACCGGTGCAATAAATTTGTATCCTACTCGTGAAATTGTTTTTACGTATTTAGGATTTGTTGAACTATCATTAAGCTTTTCACGAATTTCTTTTATGCATTGTGTAAGTGTGTTTTCCGTAACTATAATATCAGACCAGACGGCGTCTATTAATTCTTCTTTTTTAACTAAGTTTCCATGGTGCTCAATCAGATAAAGCAGAGTTTCGTAGGTTTTAGGGCGAAGGTAAAGTTCTTTATCCCCTTTTTTTAGGTTATATTCTTTTACTTTGAAGGTAAAAGTGCCGAACTTATAAATTATTGCATTTCCATCCATAATCATCACTTAAATATAATTTCATAACTTTATCACAGTTTCTTCATGACAAAATGAAAAATAAATTTTATATAAA
>CBEVZC010000289.1:0-2479 GCA_965554225.1 uncultured bacterium
ATTTTCAAAGAAATTCGTAATTATAATTGATTTAGTAAATTAAATTTGCTACACTTATTTTACAAATCATTTATAAAGGAGAAGTTCAAAAAAAGGAGGTAGTAATGCGTACGATAGCCATCGTAAATCAAAAAGGTGGCTGTGGGAAAACCACTACTGCAATTAACCTCTCTGCTAATCTTGCTGCTGCTGACAGAAAGGTTTTATTAATCGATCTGGACCCACAAGCACACACTTCAACCGGTTTCAATGTTAATGTCAAAGATTTGGAAATTAGTACTTATGATATCTTTTCCGATGCAGTCGGAAAAAGTATTGATAGTGTTACAATTAAAATTGACGATAACCTTGATCTTGCACCGTCTCAATTAATTTTAAGCGCTGTTGAGCAAGAATTATCCGGTAAAATAGGGCGTGAAAACGTTCTGCTAAAAAGTATACAGAGAATGAGGACAAATTACGACTACATTATTATTGATTGTCCTCCAAATCTTGGATTACTTACTATTAATGCACTAAGAGTAAGCAGTGAAGCAATTATTCCAATTGATATGAGCGTTTTTGCTTTGCGCGGTGTTGCTCAGTTAATGGAAATTATTAATATTTTAAAAGTTGAAACAAAACATGATATTAAAACAAAAGCTTTATTGACTAACTTTAATACCAGGACAAAGTTTGCCGCTGAGATTATAAAAAATGTTACGGAAGGTTTTAATAAAAAGTTATACAAAACTATTATACATCGAACCGTTAAATTGAAAGAAGCCGCTAGTAAAGGAATTCCGATTAATAAATACTCTAAGAATTGTCGCGGTGCGGTTGATTATAGAGCATTAACCGACGAAGTTATTTTAGAGGAAAAAGGTCTTAAAGAAATATTGCCCTATGAACTCGGACCAAAAAGAATTAATAATGAAATAATTTTTCAGTATTTCGCTCCCGAAGCAGCTCAAGTTCAATTAGCAGGTGATTTTACGGATTGGGATTCTACTAAAAATATCGCATTAAATAAAAACTCGAATAATGTTTGGGAAACTTCAATTAGAATTGATCCGGGTAACTACAGATATAAATTCATTGTTGACGGGAAATGGGTGACTGATCCTTTTAATCCTGAAGTAAGTTTAGAGGAGAAGGGAATTAAAAATTCAAAAATCAGTATTGACTAATTAGAACTATATTGATTTACTCTTTAATTAATTAATACTTTATTAGTATTAACTTTTTGAAAAGATTAGAAATTGTGATTTGCTTTGTATTTGATCTATGAACTTTCCGGTTTGTCCGGGTTAGAGCTTTATAAATTAATTAAAGTTTTACTACAATAGCCGTAAATTAATGGAACATGATAAAAAAGTAAGCAGAAGATTTAAGGACTTCTCTCATCTCTTTATTTCTTCGAAAAATGAAAAACCAACGATTGCTCAGCAATCCGTTTTATCAGTTAAACAAAGCGAATCCTCTAATACTAAGCCCATTTTTTGTATTACAAGCTTCAATAATATTGATGATCGAGTTTCCTTGATTGCAAGAATTGCTGCAGATTTAGCAAATATCGGTAAAAAAGTATTATTAGTAGATGCGGATTTCAGTCTACCCAGACTTAGTCTAAAAATTAAGTCCGCTAGTTCATTTTCGTTAATGAACTTTTTATTGGCAGATAATGATTTCGCTTTTTATAGCTCCATGAGTTCTCATATAAAAATTATTACTGTTGATGCTGATATTTCGGACCTTCGTTTTGTTGAAATGAAGAAACGAATTTTCCTAAAGAAATTTTTTAGATACTCGGAAGAGGTTTCCGATGTTATCCTAATATCATTACCGGTTATTTTTAATATTAGGATGATAAGAAACTTAATAAAAGCCGGAAATCGGTTTGTTATACTTACACAGACAGAAAAAGGTGAGCTGATTAATGCATACCGGTTAATTAAAACTATAAACCGAATAAATAATGATACCAGTTTCGGCATTATTTTTAATGGTGACGAAAAGAATGAAGTTGCAGATAGTGATTTTCAGATTTTAGAAAGAGTTACATGCAAATTCTTAGATAAACAGCTTAATAATTATGGATTTGCTCATACAATTTTTGAAGCCGAGAATCCGGAATCGGGAAACAAAATCAAATCAGTTCAAAACTTAAATGCAATATCCAGTTTCGAAATAGTAAAAGAAATTTTGGAAATATTGAAAATTAATGAGAGTAGAGAGAAAAATAAAGCAGAGAAATTTAGTTTGACGGAACAACTGTTTAGCTCATTATAAATTGTATTGGAACAAAATGAAATTTATTTTTAAGAGAAGGGATAGTATTTCCAAAGATGAACTTGTAAATATAATTAAGCAAGAACCGTTCTGTTTGAGTGAGAAAATTAAGTTTGTTTACTATAATACTAAACAACTTACTAAACCCGACTGGGATTTAGTAGGTGTTGATGAAAATCAGTACCCTGTATTCATCCTAATTAGAACC
>CBEVZC010000290.1:0-2471 GCA_965554225.1 uncultured bacterium
AAATTATTAGTCACAAAAAATATAAATTAAATTAACTATGTCTAATTTCAGATTCTTAAAAATTATTTTCAATTTCTTAAATGCTAACTGTTAAATTAAAAAATGTATTTCTAATAACTAACGATAAGCAAAAAAATATTTTGAGTAATATAGATTTTGCATTATCAAAAAACAATATTTATACAGTAATCGGCAAAAATGGAGCTGGAAAAACCACATTACTGAATACTATCATCGGAATTCTTGACGAAAAGTTTTATTTAATTAATGGTTTTGTAAAAATAAAAAATACAAACATTTTTGATTTGGATGAAAGTAAAAGAAGAAATTTACGTAAAAAGCTTATAAGAATTGTTTTTCAGGATGCTATCGGAAGTTTCGACCCGTTAAAAACATTTCAATATTATTTTGATCTTATGGATTGCGAGCAAAAAGAAATTGACAATCTCCTAAAAAGTTTTCAGCTTCAAAGTTCGGCAGAGTTAGGCAAACTTTATCCTTATGAAGTAAGCGGAGGTATGGCACAAAGAATAAGTATTTGTTTAGCGCTATTAGCAAAACCACAATTACTAATACTTGACGAACCGACTTCCGCACTTGACGTTCCTATTGCTAACTTAGTAAGTTTAAAATTACAAGAGTATGTTAAATCAACTGAGTCGGTTATTTTAATTGTTACGCAAGATTTAATATTTGCAAATAACGTCTCAAATTATATTGCCACTCTGCAAAATGGAAAGTTAGAAAAATTCAGAAAGATAATAGACACAACCAAGGAATAGTTCACTTAGAATTTTATGGAACATCAAATTGAATTAAAAAATATAGTTTATATTCCTTCCGAGAATAAGCTTTTATCCTCGGGAAAAAGTTCTGCAATTTTGAACGATATTTCATTTACCGTGGATGAGGGTTCAATTCTTGGTATCGTTGGTGAATCAGGAAGCGGCAAAACTACATTAATCAAACTTATAGCTGGAATTTTAAAGCCGACTTTGGGAACAATAAAATATAGTTTTCCGAAGAATCATTCTAACGGTGTTCAACAAATTCAAATACTTTTTCAGAACAGTGAAGAAATAATAAATCCTCTTCGCAGAGTTAAAGGTTTGCTGGATGATATTACAAAAAGTTCTTCAGAACAAGATTTGATAATGAATTTATTAGAGATCCCGCAGGAAATGCTCCAAAAGAAAGGTTATCAACTTAGCGGGGGTGAACGTCAAAGAGCAGCGTTGGCAAGGATATTACTTGCTAGTCCTAAAGTATTAATAGTCGATGAGCCTTTCTCTGCTCAGGACCCGGAATCGAAAAAAAATTTTGTAAACCTTTTCCAAAAATTAAATAATGAATTAGGCATAACAATTCTTTGCGTTACACATGAAATAGATATGTTGGAAAATTTTGCCGAGCAATTATTAGTTATTTTCGGCGGTAAAATTATGGAGATAGGCACTTCCGAGAATATCCTTTTCAGGCCTAAAAACCCATATACAAAATTTTTATCGGAAGCCGGGAAATATGAACTGACTGAAAATGATTTTGGCAGCAATACTATCGATTTGAAAAACAGGTTTGGATGCCCATATGTTGGTCGGTGCAAATATAAATTAGAAGAATGCGGAACTTCCGTTAAACGTTTTGAAATAACAGATAGAATTGTTTATTGTAATAACCCGCTAAACAGCTATTCGGGTGCCGGTACAAAAGGAAGCATTACTCTGAAATGAGAACCCTTACCCTCTTCGCTAGTAAAATCAATTTGACCATTCAATAATTCAACAAATTTTTTTGAAACAGATAGTCCAAGTCCAATACCTTGGTATTTTCTGTTCATACCTTCACTAACTTGTCTAAAAGCCTCAAATATCAAATCTTTAAGTTCGTTTGGTATACCAATACCGGTATCAATTACTTCAAATAATATTTTATCAGCATCTTTACTAAGCTTAACCAGAATGCCTCCCGATTGTGTGAATTTAATAGCATTATTTAACAGGTTTTCAACTACTTTGGAAAACATCCTTTCGTCAATTTCCGCATATAAATCATCGGACTCAATTTGTATATTTAATTTTAAATTTTTATCATCAGCATCTTGTTTAAATAATGCGATTTTATTTTTAATTAACTCCGATAAATTTTTAGTTACCAAGTTTATTTTTAGTCGATTCGTTTCAATATCTGCTTCGTCTAATATTAAGTTAAGAGCTTCGGTAAGTCTGTTACTACTTTTTAAAATAATTTCAGCCATCTCTTGTAATTCCGGATCATCAAGTTCTTCGTAAAGTATACCAGCATAGCCAAGTATAACAGTAACTGGCGTTCTTAATTCATGACTCATATTATCTAAAAATACTGATTTTAAGTCTGTTAAACTGCCGGTTTGTAATTCACTATTTATTTTATTTAATTTGTCAAAACTCAAATTCTAATCCTGAATAATTATCTTTTTTTAAAAAGTATTTCTA
>CBEVZC010000291.1:0-2449 GCA_965554225.1 uncultured bacterium
GCCAAAATTTCGTAGTTCAAGGATTGATTCATCTCAGCAAAAGAAGAAAATGAAATTTCATTACCATTTTGATTTCCTATTAGAATTACTCTATCACCGCATTTAACATCCGGAATACATGTTATATCACATATAACCATGTTCATATTAACATTGCCAATTACAGTCGATATTTGACCATTAACTATTACATGTCCGTTGTTACTAAGCGAACGGCTGAAACCATCACAATATCCAACGGGAACTATCATTATTTTAGTTTTTTGCTGTGCCTGGTAACTTAAACCGTAACCGATAAACTCCCCGATGTTAACATCTTTAACAGAAGCCACTTCAGAACACCAATGTATGGCTCGTTTTAATGGATCTGTTTTATCTTTTTTTCCATTAATATAATATATGAAGGTCTCTTTGGAAGGCCAATAGCCGTATACTAATATTCCAACACGCACCAAATCTAATCGAGTCTCAGGATAAGCTATGATTGCTGCAGAGCTGGCAATATGTCTTATCTTGGGATAAATATCGTTCTCGTTGAGAAGTTTTATCCTTTTTTTAAACAAGGAAAATTGTTTTTTTACTCTTGTGTAATTTGCAATGCTTTCGGCACCTGCAAAATGTGAAGTTACACCTTGTATGGCAAGCTGCTTTTTGTTTTTATTGATAATATCAATTGTCTTTTTAAGTTGATTTAAATTTAGGCCAGTTCTGTTCATTCCTGTTTCTAAATCAATATGAATTATTGCTTTTTTATTGAGTGATTTTGCTGTTTCAATAGCATTATTTAATGTTGGAATATCTGAAACAAAAAACTCAATCTCATTCTTAATTATCCAATCAAAATCATCTTTATAAATAAAGCCCATTATCATAACAGTAGAATTTTTACGCTTTACTTTGAAAACATTTTTTGCCTCGGGAGAAGAATAAACAGAAAAATGGTTTACCCCAAGGGACTCTAAAGCCGGTACAACTACAGAAACACCATGTCCATAAGCATTTCCTTTAACCACTGCAGATAAAATGGTTTGTTCACCAATTAATGATTTTAAAAATTTAACATTTGTTTTAAGAGATTCTTTCTTAATACTTATTACTGATGTGCTATTCATAAAATTAAATGCCTAAAATATATTTTGGATTTATACAATTAGCAGAATATTTATCTATTCTTTTTAAAACTACAAAACAGTTGGTTATGCGTAGTTAGTAATTTTGTAAAGATTAGTTTTCAATTTACTGCTAATTCCGTTTACTGCTATGCTTTTTTAAGCATAAACCCTAGATTGAGCATAGCTTTTGTTGTGACCAAGTATTCCACAACTTTAGTGTAAAAATATTATGTTGTATAAACGGAATTAAATAATACATAATCTGTAGTTAAATCAGTCCCCCAACCTTTAGCATTTGCCTTTCCTTCATTGAGATCTAACTTAATTACAATATGAGATTCTCTAAGTAATTTTTTCATATAATTTCGATTAAATTCAACAGGCACGCCTTTTCCTAAAACATGTATTAACTTATCATCAGACCCAAGATATAAATCAATTTTTTTATAATCAAAAGGAACGCCTGCATTTCCGGCTGCTGAAATAATTCTTCCCCAATTGGGGTCTCTTCCAAACATAGCGGTTTTAACTAAAACGGAAGTAGAAATTGCTCTAATCAGTTTTTGAGCTCTAACTTCACTTTTCGCATTTACAATTTTATATTCAATATGTTTTGAAGCACCTTCTCCATCAGAAACAATTTGTTTAGCCAAATGCATCATCATTTCTTCCAGATTTTTCTTAAATTCATCAAACCCTTTATCATTTTTTGTCTTAAACTCTTCATTTTTTGCCTTGCCATTTGCCAGCACAACGACCATATCGTTTGTTGAAGTGTCGCCATCTACGGTTATCATATTAAAAGATTTATCCACGGCTTCTTTAACTGTTTTTTGCAATAATTTGGAATCAATAGTAACATCGGTAACTATAAATGCAAGCATTGTTGCCATGTTGGGGTGAATCATACCAGATCCCTTGGCAACACCTGCCATATTGACTTCATATCCGTCAACATTGAATTCAATAAAACCTTCTTTTGCAAAAGTGTCGGTTGTTAAAATAGCGTTGGCAAAAAATGAGCCCGCATTTGATTTTGAAGTAAGTTTAGAAGCATTTTCTTTTATTCCTTTGACAATATCTTCCGTTGGAAACGGCACACCAATAACACCAGTGGATGCCACTAATACCATTTCCTTATCAATTTTCAATTCGTCAGCTAAAGTTTCAGCCATCGCTTCTGCCCCACGCATTCCTTCATCGCCAGTGGCAGCATTAGCATTACCTGAATTAATCACAATTGCCTGAGCTTTACCATTTTTAATATGTTTTTTCGACAGAACTATTGGCGCTGCTGCTACCTGGTTTTGAGTAAAAACAGCTGCAGCACTTGCAGG
>CBEVZC010000292.1:0-2388 GCA_965554225.1 uncultured bacterium
TGTTTATCATTTAATATTGCCATTTTATCATTCTTTGCTGCATTTAGTTTTTTAATTTTATCTAGAGTATACAAGTGAGCGAACAGAAGAGGTGTTATTGTTAAAATTGCAATAAACAAATATTTTAAAAAGTATTTATTCTTTTTTTTCATTATACTCTCTCAGCCGCTCTGAGCTTAGCGCTTCTTGCTCTTCTATTCGTCGCAATTTCTCTCTGTGTTGCTATAATTGGCTTTCTCGTTAGTATTTTTAATCTTATCGCTTTATCACATGTACAAATCGGTGCTTCCGGCGGACAAATGCAAGAAAGACTCTCATATTTAAAAAAATCTTTTACAATCCTATCCTCCAGGGAATGATACGAAATGATAACTATTCTACCACCTATTTTTAAGGATTCAATTGATTTTTCTAAAAATTCCCTTAGTCTGTCAATTTCTTTATTTACATAAATTCTAAAAGCTTGAAATACCTGAGATAATGTTTTAAATGATTTATATTCCGGGACAATCGTTTCAACAATTTCTCTTAATTGGAATGTTGTTACAATTTTATGCTTTCTCCTAGCTTCTATAATCTTTCTTGCTAATTTTCTTGCTTGTCTTAGCTCTCCATAGCTTTTCAGAATATCACTCAAGTGTTCTTCCGAATAATTATTAACAACATGTGCTGCAGATTCTCCCTGCGATTTGTTCATTCTTAAATCTAAAGGCGCATCTTCGCGGTAAGTAAATCCTAAGCTTTTATCATCTAGTTGAGCGGACGAGACTCCAAGGTCGGCAAATATACCATCAAATTCATTTACAAATTCAATCATGGAAACTCGCTTTATATCGGTAAAATCTGTATTAAATAGTTTTAGTCTAGATTCATTTTTAAACTTTTCTTTGCAATATCCAAAAGCTTTTACATCTTTATCTGTTGCAATGAGAGATGCATCATTATTAAGTAATTTTAGAATTTCAGAAGCGTGTCCGCCATATCCGATTGTTCCATCAAAATAATTACCAGATTTATTGGTAATTAGAAAATCAAGACTTTCATTCAATAGTACCGGTACATGCAGACTCATTCCTCACGCTTTCTCATAACTTCTTTAGCAATCTCTTCATATGGAATATGGTTTTCTTTGATATAATCATCATAAACTTCAGGATTCCAAATTTCTATTTTTTTGACTGCACCAAGAATGAATACATCTTTCTTTAAACCGGCAAACTCTATTAAACTTTTAGGTATGTGTATTCTTGCTTGGGAATCCAATTGATCTTCGGAAGC
This sequence comes from uncultured bacterium, assembly GCA_965554225.1. GTDB lineage: Bacteria > Bacteroidota > Ignavibacteria > Ignavibacteriales > Melioribacteraceae > BMS3ABIN04. Next base: position 1,279 of record CBEVZC010000292.1, read on the forward strand.
CTCTTGTAGAAACATTCTGAGAAACATTGCTTCCTTGGGATCAAAAGTATTGAGTTGGTTAAGCTTATGAGCGACAAGCTCTTTCCACTGGTCCATTGGATAAACATCTATGCATCTTTCCGTGCCTCTGGTTAGCACAAAAGTATCATTTGCTTCAGGATTAACAAATTTCCTCAGTTTTGCAGGAATGCTTACCCTTCCCTTGGCATCTAACGAATATTTAAAACTACCTAGAAACATAGTTTGACATTATTTGGAATTATTCAACACTTTTCCCCACTGAGATGCAAAATAACTGATTTTTTTTGGGAAAGTCAAGAAGTTTTATAAAAATATTTAATTTATTCACTAAAAGAATTTAGTAGTTAAATTAAATCTAATTCTAATGACTTATTAATGGTAAGATCAATAAGCATTATAAATCGAAATGTGTATTTTTTTAGGTACGCAATATAAATAAAAAATTGTATTTTTTATGAAATAGTAAAAATATTTTTCATTTCTTTAAGGAAAGGATTTATACCGAAGGATGCTCTTAGTCTTTTTATGAAAACAAAAAGAGTTGCCGAATTAAAAGTAAAACGAAAAAATTCATAATTTCTATTTAAAAGATGCCCTTTTTCTTTTCGACAATTTTAACAATATTTCTAAACTCGGAATGAAACGGAAGGTTAAATCCTAATTTGTAGCCGACAACCCTTAGTTTTAATCTTGTACCCGGAATTAGTTTTTTTTGCAGCTCTCTTGAATTTGATTTGTTTAATAAACTATTATCCTCATTAACAAAAGTTTCACCTCTTGTAAGCACCAATTCTTTTCGCTCACCGCTTGCATTTGTTACCATTACCGTATTAACTATTTCAACTTCTAAGTCTTTCTCAGTAAGATACGATTCAAAATAGAGCGCACCAAAAACAATAACGAAAGCAATAATGATTAAGCCTATAAAAAATTTAAACCCACAACCCATGATCTTTCCAAATTTATTTATGAGAGGATTTATAAATATATCAAAAAAAAATATTAATAAGCATTATTAGATTCTAATCATTCACTTCGCAGATTCAACCCCCAAGTGCGACAAAGTTAAGGAAAATTATTGAAGAATAA
>CBEVZC010000293.1:0-2374 GCA_965554225.1 uncultured bacterium
CTGTGCACAGAAATATTGAATGGCTTCAAAAATTAAACATCAAGTATGACGCATCATTTTTTGATTATGATCCTTACCAGCCGTTTCCAGGTGGGACGGGGAGTATTTGGCCTTATATTGCGGGAAAGTTCGTTGAGCTTCCGTATACTCTTCCTCAGGATCATACAATTTTTTATGTTCTTCAACAAAAAGACATATCCATTTGGAAGAATAAAATTGATTGGCTTATAAAAAATAATGGTATGATATTAATCATCACTCACCCCGATTATTTGATTGAAGAACATAATTTTAATTTATACCGCCAACTTCTTGAGTATCTAAAAAATATTCCTCAAGCTTGGCATTGTTTACCTGATGAAATGTCGGACTGGTGGAAAAAATTAGTGCTTAATCACAACTCTATTTAAGACTTGACTTCAACTAAAATTTATTGCTTTTTATAATAAAAAGGAATTATCATGCGAATAAAAACATTTATTTATTCATTGTTAATACTTCTTCTTTCAACAATTTCGCTGTTTTCGCAAGTGGTTTACGAACCGCTTAACAGTTCGGTTTATGATTTTTTAGATAGAATCAGTCAGAGGGGAGTAATTGAATATCATGATTTAATAAAACCTCTCTCAAGATTGTATATTTTGAAGAAGCTAAAAGAAGCTGACTCAAAGAGTGCAAAACTAACGAAGTTGGAAAAGGATGAGCTGGAATTTTTTAAGAAGGATTTTAATCTTGAATACAGTCTTGAAAAACAACTGAGCGAAGAAAGTGATTCCAATAATAATTTTACCAGTTATAAACTCTTTAAAAAAGATAATTACCATAGATTTAGAGTGTTCTCCTACAAAGATCCGATTTTAAAACTTAATTTCAGTCCGGTAGTAAAGTATGAATCCGGAAACTGGGACGGCGAACATTATACGCATTTGACTTACGGGTTAAGATTTTATGGCTATTTGGGAAGTAAATTAGGTTTTCAGTTCAGATTTCATAATAATAGGCAGGAACCAAATATAAAAGATATTCTATGGAATCGGTTCTCGCCTGATCAAGGTTTTGATATTAGTTTGGCGGATAAATCAAGGATTGAGTATAGTGAAGTAAATGCAATATTAGCTACAGATTGGAAATGGGGCAGTATTTCTGTCGGTCAGGATTTAATGACTATAGGATATGCGAAGAGCGGACAAATTATTCTTTCTGCAAAAGCACCGGCTTTCCCTTTTGTACGCTTAGATATTTATCCGAATAAATGGTTATATTTTAGTTTTATTCATGCATGGTTGAATTCCGATGTCATTGATTCGAATTCTTTCTATCCGTCTACTCGAGTTAGACCATATAATACAGATAGGTTTAATTGGAGACAAAAGTTTTTTGCGCAACACTCTCTTACTGTTCGTCCGTTAAAAGGGCTTGATTTTACAGTAGGTGAGAGAGTAATTTACAGTGATAGATTAGAAATTTCTTATTTAATACCGCTAATGTTTTTTGATCAGGCAGATGAACATTTAAGTAGAGATAATAATTTTGCCGGTTCCAATACTCAACTGTTTTTTGCGATAAGTTCAAGGAATCATATCCCAAACACTCATTTATGGGGTAGTTTTTTTGCCGATGAATTAACCCCCGAGGGATTGTTTGATCCTAAAACTCAATATTATAAATTTGGATTTACTTTAGGAAATACAATAGTTGATTTACCAATAAATAACTTATCTACAAGAATTGAATATACAAAAGTCTATCCCGGAACATACAGGCACTTTATACCAACCATAACTTCAGAAAGTTCATCATATCTTTTGGGTAACTGGATTGGCGATAATGCCGATTTAATTTATGTCTCGTTAAAATATAGAATTATAAGAGGACTCGAAATGGAATTGTGGGGTCAATATATTAGGAAAGGGCAAGAGTCCTTAAACGACAAAGGGTATGGGCTACCTATCGAACCATTTTTATATGGGTTGAGAAAAAATTATACATATTTTGGAGTAAACATTGACTATGAAATATTGCATGAACTGAAAGCAAATATTAGATTTAAGAGCATTAAAGAATCAAAACAAAAAAGCGACGAAAGTTTTGTAGATAGAACATTAAAGCAATTTTCGGTTAGATTATCTTATGGCTTTTAAGTTCTTAATCTGTTGCATTTTGTTACAGATTATTTAGCAAACTGTCTCGTAATTTATTCCGTAAATTTATATAAGCGGCTTATAGAAAAAAGAATTGTTTCTCATCACAAATTCACTAAATTTAAATTAAGTTTTTGTATCAGTCTAAGACATTTTGTAATAACAGATTAAAGGCATGATGTTTGTTAAAGAACAGTGTGGTTTAGAAGTTTTTTAACCGAAATATGTGTGAA
>CBEVZC010000294.1:0-2351 GCA_965554225.1 uncultured bacterium
TTTAGATCTTTAAAAGTTTTAAAATAAACAAAAAAAGCCAGCTCTAGATTAACTAAAGCCGGCTTTTTTGTATTAAGTGAGAGTTATTTCAAAAGAACCATTTTTCTAATTTGAGTAAAATTACCTGCTTTTAATTCATACAGATAAATTCCACTCGATAACTTTGCAGCATTAAATTGTACTTCATGTTCGCCTGCATTTTGAACGCCATTTGCAAGTATGGCAACTTTGCTGCCCAAAACATTATAAACAGTTAAGTTAACGTTTGTTTTAGCTGCAAGACTATATTTAATAGTCGTTGTGGGGTTAAACGGATTTGGATAATTCTGGTTAAGAGAATATTTGTTAATAACTTTCCCCTGATTTTCAACTCCGGTTGGAACATCTGGCGATACACTTAAATTAACGCTCTGAGGTGAATTATAATCTACGCTTACATTATCCTTTTCATCTGTGGTGTATCCATAGCTATCTGTCATTACTTTGTATTGATCGGAAAATAAACCGTCAACAGAATAATGGCCTTGTGCATCTGTAATTGCATAAGCTACAGCTGCATTACTTGCGTTCATGACGTATACGTATGCACCACTAATCGGGTTACCTGAATTATCCGTAACCTTACCATTTATCTCAGCAAATCCGGCCGATGCTTCATCAATTGACATACACGTAAAGTCAATACCTGTTAATTCATCTGTTTCACCAACAGAAACAGGATCGGCATTTCTCCACCTTAGTGTTTCAGTACCATCTGTAGTATAGAAGGTTGGTAAATATCCTTCATCGGGAACTGCAAACAATATATAATCACCCGGAACTAAATTGCCAAAAGAATAATTTCCGTTATCATCAGTAAAAGTTCTGTAGTTGTTTAATACAGAATTTATGTCTACATCTTTTCGTTTTGCTATAATCAATGCCTTTAACGGATTTCCTTGACTGTCTTTTACCATACCTGAGATACCGTTATTGTACACAGGCCGGCTTTCCAATACAAAATCTATATCTGTTACATCACCGTTTACAGGGATTCTATCAGCATCGCTAAAAGTATATTTGCCATCATAATATTGAGCCATATATTTGTCAGAAAGCGGGATTGCCAGGGCAACATACTCGCCTCCTTCTCTAACTTTCACTGTATAAGATCCATCGGCGCCGGTAAATACTTTCCTTTGATGCAAGAGGTGAGAACCTTTACCTACCTTAAATATATGTACCACTGCTTCAACCGGGTCCCCATTAGTGTCAGTTACCTTTCCGCTTAAATTGTCCAAATTAGGCATACTCATTGGTTCCAGAGCAGCATCAATTCCAGTAGTTTCTGTGCCCTCTAAGACTCCAACATTTGTAGCTTCCCAAAAATGTGCTGCGCCATCATAAAATTGAGGCCAATAATCTTGAGGGGCTCTGAAATAAACCACATAGTCTTCACCCGGTGTAGCTGTAATTGAATAGTGACCACTTCCATCCGTTTGTCCGACAAAAGCTAAGTAAGTAGATGCGGAAATAACACTGACATAGACATTTGGGAGCGGATTGCCGTTAGAGGCATCTGTAACCGTTCCCGAAACAGTTCCTCCATTTTGCGGATTAGGGACATCACCTACAACTACTTCAATTTTATTTGATGGTCCGCTTTCATTTTGACCAAAGTCTTCGGCAGTAACATAATAAGAATATGTATGATTTTTTTCAACATCACCATCTTTATATCTCAAAAAATTATCAGGTGATCCAAGTCTTCCTTTATAAATACGCGTAAAATCACCCGCATCCGCAAGTGCACCATCTTTTTTATAAACGCTGTATTGGAATGCATTATCCACTTTATTCCATTGTAGCGCTACAAATAACATAGCGTCAACTTGTACAGCATTTCCACTCAAGTTACTTGGAGCAGCAGGTTGTGCAAACAAACTACTAAAAGCAATTAAAATTAGAATCGGTAATGCAAGCAAGTACGACTTTAATTTCATTTTAACCTCCTATTTATTAAGAAAATATTTTTTAACTAACCAACTCTTTTTCTATAGAAAATTGTGTGCCAAGTCACAAAACCTAAAAAACAGCTCAATAACAATATATTATATTTAATTATTTGCCTGAAAAACGAGTGACTTTGCCTGAGTAATAAATCCAGGCATAACACCTTAAAATATTTTCTATTCCAAATATCAATTCATTAAGCTTAGAAATGCCTCAATTTAATTAAATTATGATACCATTTTTTGTTATGAAAGTTTCATAAAATATTTAATTAATAATTCAAATTTTCTGCAAAATAAAATATACCGAACTATTTTGTCTAAATTTTAGAAATATTAATAACAAGGTTTAAAAGAAGT
>CBEVZC010000295.1:0-2349 GCA_965554225.1 uncultured bacterium
ATCAACTAGTGTACTGAATAATATAAAGGACAAAAATCTCCAACCCCACCAGCCATAAAACACATAACTTACAACAACTATTAGAAAGTTTTGAAGTTTTAGATTTTTATTTGCGACAAACCAATAAAGTATAAAAACTATCGGTAAAAATATTGCAAAATCTATTGAGTTAAAAAGCATTTCTTTTGTCTATCCTTTAATATTAATTTTTAGCACTGTCGTTTCTCTTAGCATGACGCACAACAAGAGTCATATACCAATAAGGTTATTAAAAAACCATTTAAAACTTTATTAAACTTGTTATAGCGGGACTTATTAAACTCAAAAACATACATCTTCGATAAAATTATAATTACTATGCTAGAATAATGCAGAATAAATTAGTCTCTGGTTTTCAATACTTTAGCTGGGATCCCGGCACAAATGCTATATTCAGGTAACGATTTTGTAGCTACCGCTCCTGCAGCTAAAACTGATCCTTTACCAATTTTAACTCCGTCTAAAATCATACAGTGTGCACCAATCCATACGTCTTCCTCGGTTTCAACTCCACCTTTTCCGTTAAAATCATATTGCTGATTTATAGGAATATCTTTTCTATCTAATTTATAATTTCCACCGCCTACAAAATAGGAATATGCAGCCACCAAAGTATCTTTGCCAAGTTTAACATTATTAGAAGAAAAAATATAACAATTGAATCCTAGATTCGCTCTTTCGCATAATTCGATATTTCCGCCTTTACAAGAAAGAATTGAATTACGCCCGATAAAAACATCATCTTTTAGAGTTATACCCTCATTATCTACACCTTTTGCATCAATCAAGACATTATCATCTATTATAACATTATTGCCCATCTTTATTTTATGAGGATGTCTTAAAATCACACCCGAACCAAATACGACACCGCTACCGCATTTCCCAAGCAAAGACGGATAAAGTTTTGTCCGTAAAAAGACACCAAATGCTCCCGGCACCCAACTGGTTAATAGTGTTATCAATTCGTACTTTAACAAATCCGAAAATTTAGTACTCCCAATCACTAATTCTTGATAACGATTGAGTTTTGATTTTTTCTGACCGGAAACAGTATCTTGAATTTTAAAATCTTTGTTTTTCATATTAATTTTAAGTTTAATGAGTATTATTTATTTTCTAAGAACGTAAGTGATTCCGCCGATTACACCTAGCAATAACAGCATTGCAAACTCAATCCAAGCAAAAGCAATTGATTGTGACTTAAGTATTCCATAAAACGAGAAAAAGAAATAAAATGCATTTTCTCTCAATCCAATTCCGTTAACAGAAATCGGAAGCATCATAATAAAAATTGTGAGAGGAACAATCAGAAAAAAATTGTAAAGCGGAATATTAAAGTGCAAACCAACAGATATTAAATAATAATAGAAAACGACATTTGTCTGTAATATTATAGAAAGAAGTAAAGCTTTAAATAAAATTGATTTTTTGCTGCTAAATTGCCAAAAAGCATTTGCAATTTTATAAAGCAACGAACCTATTTTTGCAATTAGTTTATTGCCAGAGTTTTTTAAATATTCAAAAATCTTTAAATCTGGAGTAAATACAAACCAAATAATACCTAAAAACCCTGCAATCAATAATGCAACCCAAAGATTTAAATCAGGTATTTTTTCGGTAATTTGATCAGTAAAAAACATTGATATAATTACAAAAGTCAAAAGGGTTAGCAAGCCCATAAAACGATCAACAATTACTACCGCAAATGCGTCCGCTTTATCCTTACCAAGTTTATAAGAATCATATGCTCGTACGGAATCCCCTCCAACAGTTGAGGGCAAGAAATGGTTAAAAAATGTAGCTACTAAATATGACTTAAAAAGAAATGAAACTTTAGAATCGACATTTTGTGCGCCTAATAGAATATGCCACCTTAATGCACTTACGTATAAACCTATACCATGCAGTGAAAAGGCTAACAGCAAGATCCAAATATTAGCTGATCCCATGGCATGAAAAATATCTGCAAATTTTACATCTTTTACGATGAAGATTAGAAGCAAGGCAGAAAGTAATAACTTAACTGCAAATAAAACTTTGGGATTAATTTTTTTTAGCTTAGAAATTTTTTATCTCCTCTAGATTTACAATTAACTATCGATTTTTATCTAACAAAAGTTTATATGAGTAATCATAATAAAAATTATGCCAACAAACCTTCTGCTTTATACCAGTTAATAGTTTCTGTAAATCCCAATCTTAAGTTTTTTTGTGGTGAAAAATTAAGGATTGTTTTGGATTTAGTCGTATTAAATCTTCTGCTTTTGCTAAAAAAATGTATTCTTCTTTCATGGATTGGCGGTTCAA
>CBEVZC010000296.1:0-2334 GCA_965554225.1 uncultured bacterium
AAATTTTATTGGCTTTTTTCATATTTGAAAATCCTAAGAAATAAAATCATTAATGTCTATCTTTATCACGGATTTGCTTGTTCATAAGGAACGACTAAATAGTTAGTTGCTATTTTTTATTAACTTTAAAATTAATTTGATATCCACAATTTTTAAGTTAGATTTCTCATGAATTTTTTAAGAATTTGAATTCTATTATAGCTTAACGAATTAAACTCAACAACTTGGCAAACTGATTTACAAACAGAATCTTAAAATAGTTTGCTAAATAAATTTTAATAGAATAATTATGTCGATTATCCTTTTCACCGTAAATATTGTGGCTCCCATATTTCTATTAATTGTTTTAGGAATATTCTTAAAACAAGTTAAATTGGTAAACGGTGTATTTGTTTCTCAAACTTCAAAGTTTGTTTTCAAAGTATCGTTACCTGCACTTATTTTCTTAAAGATTGCAACCATAACAATTACAGAGGCATTTGATGGTAAGCTAATTTTAACTTCTTTAATATTAGTGCTATTTGCTGCAGGAATTAGCTGGCTTTTGTCATCTTTATTAACAAAAACTCCCGCCGACAAAGGAGTTTTTGTTCAAGGTAGTTTTAGGAGTAACTTTGCAATTATCGGTTTGGCATTAATAGCAAATCTAATTGGAGAGCAACAATTAGGAAAAGCTTCGTTGGTATTGGCATTTGTAATGCCGCTATACAATGTTCTTGCCGTTATAGCATTAACCGTTCCGTTCAAAGGAGAAAAAGAGTACAATTACTTTCAAACAATAAAAGAGATAGGTAAAAATCCCTTAATTTTAGCGGCTGTATTTGCCGCACCGTTTTCAATCTTTAAAATAGAACTTGGAACGGTTTTTACGATAACACTAACCTATCTAGCTAAAATTGCTCTTCCTTTAGCATTAATTAGTATTGGGGCTTCTCTAAATCTACAAAGACTTAAACAGGCATCTAAGATATCCTTTGCTGCAATGTTTAATAAAATTATTCTATTTCCCGTAATTGCGGTTTTTACCGGTATTTCACTTCACTTTGATAAAAATCAAATGGTTATACTTTTTATTTTATTTGCAAGCCCAACAGCAATTGCTTCCTTCATTATGGCCGATGCAATGGGAAGTAATTCAAAATTAGCAAGTGACATTATTGTTCTCACAACAATGTTTTCAATTATTACGCTTAGTATTGGGATTATACTAATGAAATATTATGCTGTAATTTAGAATATATTTATTTATATTTGTAAAATATTACAACAAATAATTATATAACATTTTCTAGGAATTGTGTAACGTTAAGTTTGATTCAATAATCTATCTTTGTCTTGTACAAAAATACACTAATATATATTTGATGAAATCAACAAAATACATATCCATTAAGTTTCGTAAAACACTAGCATTTTTGCTTTTGTTTTATTTTGTTCTGTCCCCTCTTTTATTTGCTTTTCCGGTTGAACAATGCAGTGACTCTTGCCCCATGCACGATGAATTGGGAAGTTGCACCATGCCGATGGCTGATATGGAGCAATCAGGGTGCAATACGGATATGACCGACACAAATAATTCCATAAGTAACCAAAATTCCTGTGATATGGAACTTTCCATGAATAGCTGCAAGATTGAAAAATATTATGATTCATCTAACAATTTTGTAGTTACACAAAAGTATCAATCAATCATTACGTTTTCAATTATCTCTATAATTGATCAATTTACTGATAGTAACAAATCTACGGTTCACGAAAAAATTCTTACTTTTGTTAATGAAAAAAGTTCACCTATTTATATCACTGTCCAGTCCTTTCTAATTTAATCAATTACTCATCTTTATCCTTTTGTTGATGTTTTTCAGTTTAGGATAATCTACATCTATTAATAAAACGTAATTTTTATTCACAATAAATATTTGAGGGAAATATGAACTCAAGATTATTGATGCTGCTGATAATATTTATATCATTTGTCAGTCTGCAATTCGGGCAAGCAAGAAATGAATCGCTGCAGGATTTAATAACTGAAGCAACTAAGGTAAGTCCGAAAATTAAAATGCTGCAGTCAAAATTTAATGTGGCTAAGTCTAATATAGAAATAGGAACGAACTTACCCGACCCGGTTTTGACATTAGGTTTGGCAAATATGCCTACTAACACTTTTTCATTTAAACAAGAACCGATGACCGGAAAGATAGTTGGATTAAGTCAGGCAATTCCTTTCCCGGGCGCCTTGAGTTCCGCTTCCGATGTTAAGTCTGTTGATACTTCTATAGTTAGACAAGAAATAACCGATTTACAAAATAAAATTCGTAAAGATGTATCCGATTT
>CBEVZC010000297.1:0-2316 GCA_965554225.1 uncultured bacterium
AAAAACGATTCGTGCATTTCATTACTAATTGTTATAGATTTTGGATGTCTCATTTTTAATGTATTTGAAATGTTGTTTCCTAAAACATTTGTTGTTTCCATGCTAATCTCTATATTGTTTATTTAAGATTTAATAAAACATTGTGTCTTTTTTGCATTGTCAATTGCAAAGTAAATGAATCAAAATAAGAATCGTTGTGATGAAAAGCACGTTTTCACCACTTATGATAAAATGTTATGATTTAAATTTTGTAATACTAATTATAAAGATCGTACGGAATAATATTGTTGATTTGAAGCACTTTATTCATTAGTTTCAAGTTTAATATCTTAAAAATATAATCCGAATAGTTAATTATTAAATATAATAAATTTGTGAAAAAACTTTCTTTTATTTTTGGTACGCGTCCGGAAGCTATTAAGTTAGCTCCTCTTATTCTGGAATTTAAAAAAAACAGTAATTTCGAGGTAAATGTTTGCGTAACCGCTCAGCATAGGGAAATGCTTGACCAAGTGCTGCAAATATTTGAGATTACTCCTGATGTTGATTTGAATTTGATGCAGCCGGATCAAACACTTGCCGGATTAACGTCAAAAGTTATTACTTCGATTGATCCTTATTTAGAAGAATACAAACCTGATGTGGTTTTTGTGCAGGGCGATACAACAACGGTTTTTGCAGTTTCGTTAGTTGCCTTTTATAAAAAGATTAAAATTGCTCATGTTGAAGCCGGTTTACGAACTTGGAATAAATTTTCACCTTTCCCTGAAGAAATAAACAGGGTTTTAACATCTCGAGTAGCTGATTTTCATTTTGCTCCGACCAACACTTCGGAAAACAATCTTTTAAAAGAGGGAATTGATAAAAAACAAATTTACATTACCGGAAATACGGTTATTGATGCGTTGTATTTGGCAAAAGAGAAAGTTGAGAATAATTTTCCTGCAATACCTTCTTTACCTTTTAATATTTTAAGAAGTAAGAGGAAGTTTATTTTAATAACCGGTCATAGAAGAGAAAATTTTGGCGGCGGATTCGAATCTATTTGTATGGCCATTAGTAAACTTGCGGAAGAGTTTTCCGATGTTGATTTTGTTTATCCGGTTCACCTAAATCCTAATGTACGAAAACCGGTTAACAAATATTTATCTGGTAAAAAAAATATTTATTTAATAGATCCTCTTAGTTATTTACCTTTTGTTGCTTTAATGTATAAAGCTTATATTATCTTAACTGATTCCGGCGGTGTTCAGGAAGAAGCGCCGAGTTTCGGTAAGCCGGTTTTAGTAATGCGGGAGAATACTGAAAGACCGGAAGCGCTTTCCGCCGGCACGGTTAAGCTGGTCGGTACGGATCAAAATAAAATATTTAGTGAAGTGAAGAAACTATTAATTGATAACAACGAATACAATCTGATGTCTAATGCCGTTAATCCTTATGGTGATGGGCTTGCATCTAAAAGAATTGTAAAGATAATTGAAGAAAATTTGTAGTTTAATGGGAACTACTCGGTTAATATTTAAATATTCATAAGAAAATTAGTTTGCCCATTTTTTTTAATACTCCTTGTTTTTGGCCTACAGATGAATATTTGATTTATGGATTTCCTGAGCTTCTTACTTTTCGATGTGATAAAACACAAAAGTAAAACACTTAAGTAATTTGCTAAAATGGGAATATGGTATAATTGCAAATTATTATTATATTTCTATTTTAAATTATATTATTAAATAAGATTAGCTAGGTTATTATTTTACAATAATATAACTTTTAATTAATGTAATTCACGTGGCGAAGCTGCGTTTAGAAACCCCCATACAACAAATTTGTATTAAATAAACATTTTGCTATATCGGACTGATAATAAGGGTATTATCTTTTCATTTTTTTGATGTAGAATTTCTTTACACAATTACACAACAATGGCAAATACAAAAAGTAAAAATATTTTTCTCCAAAAGGGTGAAGTATCCAAACCGGATAGACAAAACCAAAACGGTCATAAGTCATGCTGCATCTGGTTTACCGGACTTTCCGGAAGCGGAAAATCAACTTTGGCAATTGCATTGGAGAAAAAGCTTTTTGAAGAGGGAATTAAAACGTATATTCTTGATGGAGATAACATTAGGCATGGTTTAAATAGCAATTTGGATTTTACACCGGAAGATAGAACTGAAAATATTAGACGCATTGGTGAAGTTGCCAAACTTTTTGTTGATGCGGGAATAGTTGTTTTAACAGCCTTTATCTCCCCTTATAGGAAAGATAGAGATCGTGTGAGAAACCTTTTAGGTGAAAATGAATTTATTGAAGTTT
>CBEVZC010000298.1:0-2312 GCA_965554225.1 uncultured bacterium
ATCTGTCCAATTTAATTTGTATTCCAATATTACTTATTTATTTTGGACAGCAGTGGGTAAAAATAAATTCATTTTTAAGTTTTAATATTTTTTTTCGAATGTATAAATTAGTTTGGTCTTTTTTATGTACCGTGAATTTCACATTTACCGGATATCAAATTAAAGTTTTTTGTAAGAACACTTGACAAACTTGTTTTAGTAAAATATATTAGGAATATGAAAAAATTAAATTTAGTTGGAATTCTGACATTTTTATTGCTTTTACAAATTGTTTTATTTGCAGGAGCATTTATTCAATTTTTTCATGCATCTAATAGTGGAGATAATATTGTACTTGCGTGGCAAACAACTGATGAAACTAATGTAAAGGAATTTGAAATTTTACGCGGAGCCGATAAATACCATTTGGCAAAAATTGCTTCAATCTTAGCAAAAGGCTCTAACTCGGTTTACTCTTTTACAGACGAGAACGCTTATAAAACAAATGACTCTTTTTATGCTTATGCATTAGTTATTGTAGATAAAGACGGGACAAGATCGGAACCGATGTTTGCTTTTGTTACGCATAATGGAGTTTCCAGTGTAAAAAGAACGTGGGGAAGTATTAAAGCCCTCTTTAGATAGATTATTTCAAAAAAGTCTCACCATTTTTATTATTCATTGTCCATTAAATGATGGAAATCAAAACTCAATTATACCTTGCATCAAAATCTCCTCGCAGAGCAAAATTGCTAAAACAGATAAATCTTAAATTCAAAATATTAAATATTGATCTTAAAGAAAACTTCCACGATGAAGAACATCCGGCTAAAACTGTTAAAAGATTAGCCACCGAAAAAATGGAAGTAGCTAAATTGAAAATAAAAAACGGTATTGTGATTACAGCGGATACTATTGTGGTTTTAGATCATAAAATTATAGGTAAACCTAAAAATAAATCTGATGCCGAAAGAATATTAAAATCATTAAGTAACCGAACCCATTATGTCTATACAGGCTTTGCAATTTATGATTTATTAACAAATAAACTTATTGTCGACTATCAAAAAACGGCAGTGGTTTTTAGAAAATTAAGTTATAGCGAAATACAAGAATACGTAAATATGCAAGGTTCGTTAGACAAAGCCGGAGCCTATGGAATACAAGATTTTGGTGCCGTATTTATTAAAAAAGTAAACGGTTGTTTTTATAATGTAATGGGACTGCCGTTGGAAAAAGTGTATTCCTATCTTAAATCCTTACTATAAATTGGATAAAATTAAAAAGAATATCATAATTTCTCTTATTGTAACAGCAATAATATTTTTAGCATTCTCAATTTATGCCGACTTTGATTCCATTCTAATTTCTCTTGAAAAATTTAATTGGTTTTTACTTCCTATACTGTTTGTTTTAACGTGTTTAAATTTATTCCTCCGGTTTTTAAAATGGGAATACTATTTAAAACTGTTAAAATTACCTATACAAAAAAAAGACTCCATAGGCATATTTATGGCAAGTTTATCCCTGGGACTAACGCCAGGTAAGATGGGGGATTTAATAAAATCATATATGTTACATTCAATAGAAGGGCATTCTGCAAGTAAAACTATTCCTATAATTTTTGCCGAAAGAATTACAGATATGATTTCTCTCGTACTAATAGCTCTGTTAGGTATTTTTATTTTTGATTATGGGAGAGTAGAAGTTATTGTTTTAATTCTATTCTTTATCCTTTTACTTACGGTTATAAGTAATAGAAAACTTTCAATTAAAATTATTAATTATTTGGAAAAAGTAAAAATATTTTCAAAATATTTAAGCAAAATTCATAACATATATGAAAATACCTATGTAATGCTTAAGCCAAAGCCATTAATTGAAATGACAATATTAACTTTGTTTGCTTGGATTATTGAATGTTTTGGATTTTATTTAATTCTAAGTAACTTTAATACTCAAATTTCGATGTTTTGGTCGACTTTTGTTTATGCTCTTTCTATAATTATTGGAGCCGTTTCAATGTTGCCGGCTGGAATAGGAGCCACTGAAGGTTCACTTCTGTATATGCTTGTGGAATACGGTATTCCAAAGGATTTAGCGGTAGTTAGTACTTTTTTAATCAGAGTAGTAACTTTATGGTTTTCTATTATTTTGGGTTTAATAGCAATGATATTTTATAAAAAAAGATATGGCGAAAAAATAACTTTTAATCTTAAACAAGGAGAATAAAATGACGAAGTACAAAAAAATCAAAGTACCTAAAAAGGGTACTAAAATTACTATTGAAAAAGATAAAATGATTGTTCCTGATGATCCTATTATTCCATTTA
>CBEVZC010000299.1:0-2310 GCA_965554225.1 uncultured bacterium
GTGATATTGCTAATTCGATAAAGAGTTTATCTGAATTACTTTCCAAACAACCCAACTGGGATTTTTCATACTATTCCACTATTAAAAATGAAGTTGATTCACACCTTTCTAAATATTTTGAAGATAACCGCTTTCCTGTATTGCCGCAGAGAATTGTTAAAGTTGTAAGAGATGTTTTACCGCCCGATGGCATCGTTACATTGGATAACGGAATTTATAAAATTTGGTTTGCAAGGAATTATAAAGCTTATCAGCCGAATACTTTGCTATTGGATAATGCGCTTGCTTCTATGGGGGCAGGTCTTCCGGCTGCTATTGCAGCTAAAATTGTTAATCCGGATAAAAATGTCCTTGCAATCTGCGGCGACGGCGGATTTATGATGAACTCTCAGGAGTTAGAAACTGCTTGCAGATTAAATCTGAACTTAGTAGTTCTTATTTTAAATGATAGCGGTTATGGTATGATAAAGTGGGAACAAGAGAGATTAGCTTTTGAAAATTTCGGACTTGATTTTACTAACCCTGATTTTGTGAAGTATGCTGAAAGCTATGGCGTAACTGGTCATCGAATATCAAAAACAGAAGAACTAAACGTTAAGCTTTATGAATGTCTGAATGCAGACGGTGTTCACATTATTGATATTCCTGTTGATTATTCTCTAAATCATTCAATATTAAATAAAAAGATAAAAGAGAGAACGAGCAATTTTTAATAAAAATTTTTTTATTTAATATCATCGAAGCTGATACAACGAAAACCATTGATCAGCTTTCTGCAATAAGATCTGATTCTTTTCATTCAATCAGGAAAATGAGAGTTATTGACCTAAGTCAAGGATAATCTTTTGCAGTAATTTTATTTTTAATTGAAATTAATAATAAAAAAGGAGGAATTACAAAATGGCTAAATCAGAAAGAGAAAGTCTGAAAAGCAGAACGCTGAGAGCTCCGCTGCTAAGCTTTTCAATAAATAAAGAAGTTGAAAAGTTGAGAAAAGAGAGTGCGTGGCTTAACGGAGACCGAAATGCCGTTACATTGCAGAAAGATAAAAACTTGCGGGTTGTTTTAATATCGCTGCATAAAGGTGTAACATTACACGAACACAAAGTCGAAGGTCCAATAACTTTATTCGTTATTTCGGGTAAGATTAATTTTTTTGCAGGAGAAGATAAAGTAAGTGCAGATTCCAACGGTTTCATTGTTTTAGATAAAGCAATACCACACGATGTTGAAGCTTTGGAAGATACATCCTTTATTCTTACAATTATTCAACCTGAATAATTGTTAAATAATTCAGGGAGATAAAAAAATGAAAACAAAAATTCCCGAATCATTAAAACTTGAACACGAAGAACTTCACAATCAACTTACCGAAGCAACAAAAGCCGGCGGCAAAATTGCTGAAGCAGCGAAAGTAGTTGCACATACTCTTCATTCTCATTTTGTAAGTGAAGAAGAATTTGCTCTTCCACCGCTTGGAATCTTACCGTTATTAGCCGAAGGCAACGTAACCGAAGATATGAAAGAAGTTTTGGAAATGACCAATAAATTAAAAGCAGGTCTTCCAGGAATGCTAAAAGAACATAAGGCAATTGTTGCAGCATTGGAAAAACTTGTTAAAGCGTCAATGGAAGAAAACAAACCCGAATTTCAGCATTTGCAGAAAAACTGAAGCTGCACGCAAAAACGGAAGAGGAAGTTACTTATCCAACTTCTTTGTTGATTGGTGAGTATCTAGAATTAAAATTTAACCAATAATATTCAGAGGAGAAAATCATGTTACACAAATCAAAAATTGCGGGGATGCTATTTTTCACATTATTTATTTTCATTTTAACAAACACAGCTTACGCTCATTGTGATTCGATGGAAGGTCCGGTTGTTAAAGCATCACAAAAAGCGCTTGAAACCGGTAATATAAATTATGTGCTGATTTGGGTTCGAGCTGAAGATGAACCGGAAATCCAAAAGCTTTTCGATAAAGTTTTACGCGTCAGAAAGCTTAATAACGAAGCAAAAGAATTAGCAGATATGTATTTCTTCGAAACCGTTGTAAGAATACACAGAATGGGTGAAGGTGAACCTTATACTGGAATCAAACCAATAGGATACCATCCAGAGGCGGGAATAGAACTTGCTGATTTAGCTATCGAGAAAAATTCTCTTTCTGAAGTTTTGCTTCACATTCCGAAAGAAAAGCAAGAAAAGGTTAAAGAACTATTTACGGATCTTCAATCAAAAAAGAATTATGATGTGAATGATATAAAAGCAGGTAGAGAGTTTGTAGCTGCTTATGTTCACTTCATTCAT
>CBEVZC010000300.1:0-2305 GCA_965554225.1 uncultured bacterium
ACAAAAAAGCCACGCTTGGTTAACGTGGCTTGCAGTAAGTGGGCGGAGACGGAATTGAACCGCCGACACAAGGATTTTCAGTCCTTTGCTCTACCGACTGAGCTATCCGCCCTAAAAATGAAGCTCAAAAATAACAATTTATTACAAAACTTCAAATATCTTTTTAAGTTGTTTTATCAAAATTACATTACTAATGCCATAATGGCTTTTTGCACATGCAATCGATTTTCGGCTTCGTCAAATACAACCGAATTATTCGAATCGATTACTTCATCCACTACTTCATCACCTCGATGAGCAGGTAAGCAATGCATGAAAATGTAATCATCTTTTGCATTTTTTACTAATTCGGGATTTACCTGATACTGTACAAAATGTTTCCTCCGCTCTTCGGCTTCCGCTTCCTGACCCATACTAGCCCAAACATCAGTGTAAATTACATCCGCATCTTTTACTGCTTCAATAGGATCATTAATAATCTCTATTTTGCTTCCCATTTTTTTAGCATTTTGTTTTGCATTCCCAACAATAATTAAATCCGGTTCATAATTAGACGGTGTTGCCAGCGTTAAATCCATTCCGACTTTTGAGCAGCCGTAAAGTAAACTATGCGCCATATTGTTGCCATCGCCGAGGTAAGTTAGTTTAAGCTTCCTAAGAGTTCCTTTCTTTTCCAAAATCGTAAAAAGATCGGTCATAACTTGACAAGGATGAAGAAGATCGGTTAGCCCGTTAATTACAGGAATTGAACCGTATCTTGCTAAATCAACAACATCTTGATGTGAAAACGTACGGATCATGATCCCATCCAAATATCTGGAGAATACTTTTGCAGAGTCATGGATATTTTCACTTTTTCCTAATTGCAAATCGTTAGGACCAAAATACATTCCCGTTCCGCCCAGCTGGTAAATTCCAGTTTGGAAAGATATTCTTGTCCGTGTAGAAGGTTTTGAGAAAATCATTCCCAAGGTTTTACCTTCAAGAATTCTATGCGGTTCACCTGTTAGTTTTTTTTCTTTAAGTGTTTTACTTACATCAAATATTTGATTCATTTCTTCAAGAGTAAGATCGTTTATAGATACTAAACTCTTCCCTTTCATATTTACAGCCATTATAACCTCAATTTAATATATTTTAATTATTACCGAAGCACGTAATTAATTGTAAAAACATTGATTTAATTTTTTATTATTGATATATAATTTATTCTACTATTCTTGTTCCGCAATATTTCTTAGGCAAACTATTTGTATCCGTTATTACAGCTTCCTTACCGCCGTTTTCAACAAAAGATAAAGATGCTTCTATTTTCGGTTTCATACTGCCGGCGGTAAATTCACCTTTCTCCAAGTAATATCTTGCTTTTTTAACGGTCAATTTATTTAATGCTTTTTGATTTTTTGTGTTAAAGTTTATATAAACCTTAGGCACATCGGTAATTATGTAAAACGAATCGGCTTTAATATCTTTAGCGAGCAGAGCAGAAGCGCGATCTTTATCAATAACGGCTTCTATTGCTTCCAAGTGTTTGTCTTTATGTCTGTAAACGGGAACTCCCCCGCCGCCGACAGCAATTACAATATTCCCTTTTCTTGCAAGACTTCCTATTATTCTTTTATTTACAATATCTTTTGGAAGAGGTGAAGGCACAACTTTCCTCCAGCCGCGTTTTCTCGGGTCTTCTTTAAATACCCAATTGTTTGCTTTTGCAAGCAACTCGGCTTCTTCCTTTAGATAAAAAGTCCCTACAGGTTTCGTCGGGTTCTCAAATGCGGGATCGTTTATATCGACTAAAACTTCCGTTATTAAGGTTACAACATTTTTTCTGATTTTATGCTTTATCAAAACATTTTTCATCTGTCGTTCAATCATGTAACCGATTCCGCCTTGGGAATCGGCCACACAAATATCCATTGGCATTTGAGGAATTTTGTAATTCTTATAGCCGGCTTCGTTTCTTAACAATATATTACCAACTTGCGGTCCGTTTCCATGAGTGATAATAATATTATAACCGCTTTCCAAAAGGCCTATCAACTTTTCACATGTATCGTATGTATGCTTTTCCTGTTGTTCAATTGTGCCAACCTCATTGCCTTGAAGAAGAGCATTCCCGCCGAAGGCAACAACGGCTAACTTTTTCATACAATTCCCTTTTCTTTTAAGATACTTTCCAAAGTAACGGAACCGATTTCTTGTAATTCATACATAACTCTTGTGCTTGGTTTGTTAATTTTAAGAATTCTGCCTAAATCAATAGGAGTTCCAATTACAACTGCGTCGCAATCGACTTTATTTATTG
>CBEVZC010000301.1:0-2298 GCA_965554225.1 uncultured bacterium
ATCTAAAAACATAAACTCAGTTTTTACTATCGTGGATTGCACATTAACTTTTTTCATTTTCCATAAAACTTTCTTTCTTTGCAAATTTAACAGACTTCATTAAATCCGAAAAATAAATTATTGGAATCGGTAAAGTAAAAAGTATCTCAAGAACTCTTGTACCAAGTCCTAGAGCAAGTCCTTGTTCTTTACTAAAACCAAGCAGCAAAAATAGTCCGGTTAATATTCCTTCTTGTATACCAATTGCACTTAAGGAAATTGGGATTCTCGAAAGGAAATTTGTAGTACTTACAATAAATGCCATTGCAATTAGCGAAATTGAAATATTTAATGAGTGTGCATATAAATAATCGGAAAAAATTGGAAAAGCTTGCTCTATTAAGCAAAGCACAAAAAATAGTAATAGAATGTTTATTCTTTTGGAATAAGACTTTAAGCTTGTTAAAAACTTCTTAAACATTTTAATTAGTTTATTATCGTATGGAGCCAGTACTTTTTCAAACACTACGGTTTTAATTGATAGGAAAAGTACTATAAGTAATAATATTAATATGACTCCTACAATTAAGAAAAGAATATTAAAGTTGTAGATACCATGGATATATTTCACACTGTATATGAAAGCTAAAATACTTACAACAAATATTGCTATCATTCCAAAAAATTTTTCTAAAGCTACTGAAGTGAACAACTGTGAATTAGTTATTGATCTATTTTTAACCTTATAATATCTAACTATATCACCGCCAATGGAAGCCGGAAGAAATTGTCCGGCAAAAGCTGCATAAAAGTAAGCCTTAGCAAGATTTGAAAAGGGAATTTTTGAATTATTTGCTCTTAACAATAATCCCCATTTAAATGCCATAAATAACCTATCGGAGATAAAAATAAGAAATAAAAATATTACAATCTTTATATCTGTTTCTTTTAAGATTTGCCAAACTTTAAATAGGTCAACCCACAAAAACAAAAAAGAAAGGACAAGTAACCCGAAAAGTACTTTGAGAAGGGAAAGGAGTCTATTTTTACTAATCTTCAAAATTGCCTTATAACATTCATAAATGCAAGACTATGTAGCTGTACTTAAATGCACATTTGCCTGCTTTTCATCAAGAACTTCATAAATCATACTTAATGTATTTTGAACATTCTTTTCCCAACTAAATTTATGGGACTGTTGAAATCCTTTTTTAATCAATTCATTTTTTAAATTATCATTAGCCAGGACTCTATACATCCCGTTTGTAATTTCTTCAATATTATATGGGTCTATGTAATAGGCACCGTCACCGCCAATTTCCGGAAGAGCACCAGTCTTAGAAGCGACTACCGGACATCCGCATGCCATAGCTTCGACCAACGGCAATCCAAACCCTTCATCTAACGAAGGGAATACAAATAATTTCGCCAAATTATAAAAAGCCGGTAAATCGGTCTGTGGTATATGCCCGGTAAATATAATTTTATCTTCCAAATTAAAATCCTGTATTAAACTAAAGTCTTGTTCAAATTTCCATCTTTCTCTTCCTACAACAACTAATTTTATCGGATGTATTTTCTGTAATTCATTATAAGCTTTCAGTAACCGCCCAAAATTTTTAGACGGGAAAATATCTCCAACGTACAATATAAAATTATCGGGCAAATTATATTGTGTTTTTATCTTTCTTAAAACCGCTTGTTCTTTTATAGGGTGAAATATTTTATTATAGGCTTCATGAATTGTAATTATCTTATTACTATTAACCTTTATATACTTCAATATTTCATCTTCAACCTGATTGGAGACAGCAATCACTCTATCTGCTTTCTTGCAATACAAAGGCAATGCAAATTTAATATAATGTACATCAAACCATTTATAAACTTCCGGATACACATACCATTCCATTCCATGCATTACAAAAATTGTTTTTCTTTTAGTAAACAAAGGGACTGTGAATTTAGGATTAAAAATTAAATCGAGG
Organism: uncultured bacterium; assembly: GCA_965554225.1. Classification (GTDB taxonomy): domain Bacteria; phylum Bacteroidota; class Ignavibacteria; order Ignavibacteriales; family Melioribacteraceae; genus BMS3ABIN04. Next base: position 1,968 of record CBEVZC010000301.1, read on the forward strand.
TTTTCTTTTCTTGCTAGCAGTGGAATGCCTATTTGATCCCAAAGAATTTTAGAGGGTGTTTTTAATACTTTTTCAATTACATTTTCATATCCGGAAAAAGTTCCGAGTAAGTTTTCATCTTTATAAATTAAAACATACTCATTTGTCTTATCTGCTTCCAGTATCCCATTAACAACATTCTCAGTATAAATACGGGTACCCATTTCATGCCCGCCGGGATTTAAGTGCCTAAGCATTATACCGATTTTCACCATTGCCTCCCATTCAATTTAATTAATAAACTATCCTAAATAATTAATAGAATAAAACGGAGAAAATTTCAAAAATATTT
>CBEVZC010000302.1:0-2269 GCA_965554225.1 uncultured bacterium
AGTTATTCTAATACAAATCTAATACAAACATTTTTCGAATCCTTTTTAAGGTTTTGTAATTATTTATGAGAGCAATGGTTCATACTATAGATGATTTTGGGGTTTGCAATAGACTTGGAATACAAAAAGTAAAATAATATATTTATAGTTCTAATTTTTTACAAAGTAGCATAAATTTAACTAATGCGAGAGTGGCGGAATTGGTAGACGCGCTAGATTTAGGATCTAGTATCCTTACGGATGTGGGGGTTCGAGTCCCCCCTTTCGCACACAGTTTTTAATCTTAATTGGAGTATTATGGAAACCAAAATTAATGTCCTTTCAGAATCCGAACATGAAGTTGAAGTAAGTTTGGATTATAGTGAAATTAAAAATGAAATAGACGAAGCATACAAAAAGGAAAGAAAATCTATTTCATTACCCGGCTTCAGAAAAGGTCATGTTCCGCTTCCCATGTTAAAGAAAATTTATGGTGAAGTGATTGAATACAGGGCTAGTGAAGATATAGCAAATAAAAAATTCTGGGAAATTGTAGAAAAGGAAAAATTAGAACCGATTAGCACTCCTCAGTTAGCAGATATTGATTTTGAAATTGGTTCTAAATTAAATTTCAAAGTTAAGTACGAAGTTAAACCGGCTATCGAAGTTAAGGATTATAAGAACCTAGAAGTTGAAAAGCCGATTTTTAAAGTGAAAGATGAAGATGTTGAAGCTGAGTTAAAATCTATTCTAAAAGCACATGCAACATTTGAAGAAGCCGAACAAATAGAAAATGAAAATTACAGAATCACGGTTGATCTTCAAAGACTTGATGAAAAAGATAATCCCATTGAAGGTTCACGCAGCGAAAATGTTACTATAGATCTGGATGATCCGAAAGTCAATCCGCAAATACCGCAAAATGCTCTAAACAAAAAAGTCGGAGAAACTTTTAACTTTAAATTTGTAGACGATCATATGCACGGCGAAGAAGTTCATCACGAGGAATTTAATTATTCTGCCGAGGTTAAGAAAATAGAGAAAATTGTTCCGCCGGAAATAAATGAAGAATTTGTAGAAAAAGTTTCTAATAAAAAAGCTAAAACACTCGATGATTTTAAAGAGCAATTGAAAAAGAATTTTGTAGAGTATTATACTAAACAATCGGAAGATATTTACTTAAATTCACTCCTTAATAAAATTGTGGAGAATAACGAATTTAAAGTTCCGAACGGTTATGTAGATGTTCTCGAAAAGCAGATGCTTGAAAATGAAAAAAGAAATGCTCAAATGTATAAAATGCCGAACTTTGACGAAGCAAAAGTACGGGAGCAAATAAGACCGAAAGCCGAATGGAATGCAAAATGGCAAGTAATTCTTTCCAATATTGCCGAAGCTGAGAATTTAAAAATAACGGATGAAGAATTAAAAGAAGAAGCAAAAAAAGAAGCTGAGAAAACAGGAATATCCGAAGAGAAATTAGTTAAATATTATAAAGATTCTCATAAATCGGAAGCTTTATTGGAAGAGAAAGTAATTAACTTCCTAAAGGAAAATAATCCTCCTGAAGAAGTTGATCCTTCCGAACTGAATAAAAAGAAAAAAGAAGAAGAAACTAAAGAAGAAGCCAAAAAAGAAAATTAAATAAGGAAAATCTAATGTCAACAGAAATTTATAATCAATTGGTTCCATATGTAATTGAACAAACAGGCCGCGGCGAAAGAGGGATGGATATATTTTCCCGTTTGCTTAGAGAACGAATAATTTTTTTAGGAACTGCAATTGATGATCACGTTGCAAGTTTGATAATTGCTCAGTTATTATTTTTGGAAGCGGAAGATCCGGAAAAAGATATATTCTTATATGTAAATTCGCCCGGCGGAAGTGTATCGGCCGGCTTAGCGGTTTACGATACTATGCAATATGTTAAAGCCGATGTTGCTACAATTTGTGTTGGACTGGCGGCAAGTATGGGAGCTATTTTACTAGCGGGCGGAGCAAAAAATAAAAGATCGGCACTTCCCCATTCCAAAATAATGATTCACCAGCCGTGGGTCGGCGGGTTACAAGGACAAACGACAGATATTGAAATTCATGCAAAAGAAATGGTTAAAACAAGAGACATACTTTATAAAATATTGGCAAACCATTCAGGTAAATCTTTAGAAGAAATAGCAAAAGATTGCGACAGGGATTATTATTTGTCATCCGAAGAAGCAAAAGAATATCACTTAATCGATAATATTTTAGAGCATAGAGCAATGCTCGGTGACAAAAAACCTAAAAATAA
>CBEVZC010000303.1:0-2266 GCA_965554225.1 uncultured bacterium
CTAATTCTTTAATCCTCTTCTTTTCAAAAGCGGTTCAATGCTCGGTTCTTTCCCTCTGAATTTTTTATACAATACCATTAAGTCGTCGGTATAGCCCTTTGACAGTATATACTTCCTATATTTAGCCGCAAGTTTCTTATTAAACACATCGCCCGATTCAACAAACGCATTAAATGCATCGGCATCCAAAACAGCCGACCAAATATATCCGTAATATCCGGCAGAATATCCGCCGGAAAAAATATGATTATAATAAGTGCTTCTGTAACGCGGAAGAATTTCAGGAATCAGACCAATTCCATGCATTGAATTATTTTCAAACCGGTTTGTTCCTATTGTTACCGGTTTAGTTATTGTATGCCAATCCATATCAAGAATTGCAGCCGCCAGTAGTTCCGTAGTTTCAAATCCTTGGTTAAATAAACCTGCCGATTGAATTTTGTTTATCAATTCATCCGGCATCACCTTGCCCGTTTTATAGTGGAAAGCATAAGTCTTCAAAACATCGGGATAGAGCGCCCAATTTTCCATTACCTGAGAAGGAAACTCAACAAAGTCGCGGGGTGTTTCCGTTGCGGAAAGAGATTCGTAAGTACAATTGGAAAGCAATCCGTTAAGCGCATGCCCGAATTCATGGAACATGGTCTGGACTTCATCCACGCTAAGCAAAGCCGGTTTGTCTTTTGTGGGTTTGGAAAAATTCCCCACATTATAAATTATAGGGTAAACCATTTTACCGTTCTTTTTGAACTGCCTTTGAAATTCATCCATCCAAGCGCCGCCCCGTTTACTTGCTCGGGGAAAATAATCGGTATATAAAATTCCAATATGCGAACCGTCTGCTTCTTTCACCTCGAAAACCCGTACGTCGGGATGATACTTTGCTATTTTGTTATTCTCGACAAACTGAAGACCAAATAACCTTGTAGCTAATCCGAAAACACCTTTTATTACATTGTTAACTTCAAAATACGGACGTAAATCTTCTTCGTCCAAATTGTACTTTGCCTTTTTTAATTTTTCGGCATAATACCACCAATCCCAAGGAGCTAACTTAAAATTATTACCTTCTTTATAAATTAACTTCTGCATTTCCGCTCTTTCTGTTTTGGCTCTTTTTAAGGCAGGTGTCCACAGTTTGTATAACAGGTCGTAAACATTTTTAGGATTTTTAGCCATATTTTCTTCCAACACATAATCCGCGTGTGTTTTATAACCAAGCAGGTTAGCGCGTTTCAAACGCAGACTAACCATTTTTATTACATTGTTTTTATTATCGAGTTCATCGTTATGATCTCCTTTCATAAAATAAGCGCGATATATTTTTTCCCTTAGTTTTCGTTTGGAAGAATATTGTAAAAACGGAATCATACTCGGTTTGGAAATGGTAAAAACCCATTTATTTTTATAACCTTTGTTTGCAGCAGTTTCCGCTGCGCCGTCAATTACAGCTTTGGGTAAACCGGCAAGATCATTTTTATTATCAATTATAAGCTCAAATTTATTGGTTTCTTTCAAAACATTTTCACCGAATTTTACTGATAAAACCGAGAGTTCCGAATTGATTTTTCTAAACTCTTTTTTTGCTTCCGGTGTGAGATTTGCTCCGCCGCGCACAAAATCTTTGTAATATTTTTCCAACAGCCTGCTTTGTTCCGTTGTTAAGGATAGATTTTCCCTTGAATCATATACACTTTTAATACGTTTGAATAATTTATTGTTTAATCTTATATCATCTTGATGTTTTGATAGCATCGGAGAAACTTTCTTTGAAATCTCCGTCATCTCGTCGCTATTCATTGCTCCGTTCATTGCGTTAAAAACACGACTAACCCTTTTTAATAACGCACCGCTGTAATCCATTGCTTCAATTATATTCTTAAATGTCGGCGCTTCCTTATTTTCAGCAATGGTTTTAATTTCTTTATTGTGAATTTTAATAGCTTCCTTATAAGCCGGCAAATAGTCTTTCGTTTTTATTTTATCAAAGGGGGGAGTCTCAAACGGGGTTTCCCATTTGGTTAATAACGGATTTGTTTCATCTTTTGAGCATGAAACCAATAACAAACTTACGGCAAATAAAAACATGATTACCCTCATCATATATCGTTCCTTTATAGTTATTAAATTATGCAAAATTAAAAGTTATGCAAAATTAAGATAAAATGAATTGGATAAATTATAATACTGCTAAAGAGTTTATTACAAAAGTTTTTCAAATCCAAACCAAACGGTTTTTGTCTAGATGTGCTTTTGGTTTTTGAAG
>CBEVZC010000304.1:0-2250 GCA_965554225.1 uncultured bacterium
TGGGACTAAAATGCTTCTCCAATTCCCAGTTGAATTGTAAAGTTATTTCTAAACGTATGAGCATCTTTAAGTCTGTTAAAAATACTTCTTCTATCCTGAGGATCGTATAACTTCATCCCAAGATCAATTCTTATTGGAGCGAAGGAGGAATAATATCTGAGTCCGAATCCAAAAGCTACTGCTGTTTCATCATATCTAAATTCTTGATAGCTGTTCCATGTGTTTCCAAAATCCAAAAAAACAGCTGATCCGAAGTTGCCGAATAAACGATTTCGTGATTCAATTGAACCCTCAAGCAGAAAAAAACCTCCGGGTGTTATACTTCTTTCTAATTCTTCCCGCGTTGGATTTTCCGGAATTTTGTTTGCATTGTTCTGAGGCACTAAGTCACCGGTCTTCCAGGCTCTAACGGAATTACTTCCGCCTGCAATAAATCTTTGATTCAAAGGTATATCAAATTTATTGCCGCTATAAATTTTTATTATACCGGTTTTGAGTTTTATTCCAAAAGAAGATTTTTCATTTTTATAAACAGGTAAATACGCTGATGAACTGAATAAAATTTTATAGTACAAGGGACTATTAAAATTATAAACTCCAATTTTACTTAAAAGATATGGAATGGAATTACCTTCTTCAAGCGTGAGCGTAAGTCCGTATCCTCTGCTTGGAAAAATATAGTTGTTTGTTTTGTTGGCTCCGAATTGAACACCTAAAAGAACATTAGTACTTTTGCTTGTTATTTGTCCGGAGATATTTATGCTGCCTTGGCTTAGTGAGTCAATCTTTTTAATATATTCATTTTGAAAGATATATTTTGAGTTTTCGTATTTCAGATATGCAGATAAAAAATCGAGATAAGTATATTGGGCAAGCTCAAAGTTTAAGTTTAATTGTGTCCCGATTATTTGAGCGTTATACTCTTGTCTTTTCTTTTGAAGAGTATAATTGGTTTCTAGTTTAGTATTTATGGGTTTGTTGAAAAGGAACGGTTGTTCTAAGCTTAATCTCGCATCGGCAAATCCAAAGATATTTTTATCATTGATAGATAAATTAGAAATAAAATCAGCTATATTTTGAGCTGCGGCTGATAACCTAAAAGTAAACTTTCTCGCATCACCTAAGAAATTCTTTTTTGTAAAACCGAGCCCAAAACCAAGTTTAAATGAGTTATCTTCGTTAATACCAATTATTTCGGGAGAGAGTTCGTGCAATAATCCCACATCAGCGCTAATTTTTATTGGAACGAAATTTCCAAGTGTATCGCTAACAATTCCATGAACAAGAGCAGATGTGAACAGGTTTGTTCGGTATAATCTAATCTGTGCTTTTTTCAGGTCGTACAAGCTGTAGTTTGAACCGATTTTAATGTCCGCAATGTCTTCAATTAATTTATCTGTTACTAACTCTTTACCAACACCGCTTCGTTCAACCTCAACTTTGTTTATCTTATATTTTTTACCCGGGGTAAAGGATAGAATAAGGTTGACCTTATTATTCATTGTATCGATATTTACTTCTGGAACTTTTGCTTGAGCAAGCATATAACCATGGTCATGCAAAAAATTGACAATAAAATTATTGTTGTTTTCAACTATTACATCAGAATATAGTGTATTGCTATCAATTGTTAAGTCTTTCTTAATCTCATTTTGATAAACTTTAGAAATTTTTACGAGTCCTTTTATTTTTATATTATTAATTTTAGCATGATTCCCTTCTACGATAAAATATATTAAACGGGCTTCTTTTTCGGATTTATTTAATCTGTATATAGAAGAAATTTTTGAAGTGAAAAATCCTTGGGACATGTAATAATTTTTCATTGACTCAATATCGATCGGGATTAAAAGTGAATCAAAGAAAACGGCGCTTTCACCCAAACCGCTAAAACTATTTAAAAATTTTGAAAACCAACCTGTGGATTCTTTTGATGTAATAATACTTCTAAGGGTAGAAGTCGAAATAAAATGATTACCTACAAATTCAATATTGGTTAGTTCATACTTATTTTGTTGTGCATTAGCAATATTAGATGATAAAAAATAAAGCAGAATGGAAACAATTATAATATTAAAATGAGAATAATATTTAGAAAAAAAAATCATATATCAATTTTTAATTTCAACTGGTGTTCCTATTTGTGTAACTGAAAACAGTTCATCAATATTTTCGTTGCTTATGGCTATTGAACCGTCTGTCCAATTAAATACAAAGGGCAAATTCTTAAATATAAAGTTATATTTTCCA
>CBEVZC010000305.1:0-2228 GCA_965554225.1 uncultured bacterium
AATCGTCAAGATGTTTAAGCTTAACGCCAAGAACCGCTCCTTGAATACCTTCCATTCTATAGTTATGCCCAAACACTTCGTGGTTATATTTCTCAACAGCACCATGGTCTCTTATCATCTTAAACATTTTAGCAAGTTCATCATCGTTTGTTGTTACCGCACCGCCTTCTCCATATGCGCCTAAATTTTTACCGGGATAAAAACTAAAGGAAGCGGCTTTTCCTAAACCACCTATCCTTTTCCCTTTGTATTCTGCAAAATGAGCTTGGGCAGCATCTTCCACAACCGGAATGTTATGTTTATCGGCAACTGCTTTAATTGCGTCCATATCTGAAGGTTGACCATAAAGATGAACCGCAACAATTGCTTTGGTTTTGGGTGTAATCGCAGCCTCAATTTTAGAAGGATCAATATTATAGCTTTCCGGATCACAATCAACAAATACGGGTTTTGCTCCGTTAAGAGTTGCACCCCAAGCTGTTGCTATAAAAGTATTTGCCGGCATTATAACTTCGTCTCCGTAACCTATACCAAGTCCCCAAAGTACTACATGATTTCCATCCGTGCCGGCACTAACACCAAGACAATGCTTTACACTGTGTTCTTGTGCAAAAGCCGCCTCAAAATCAAAAACCGGCTTACCTAAAACAAATGCCGTGTTTTCAATTACATTTTGAATTGCCGGCATAACTTCATCTTTAATCGAATTATATTGTGCTTTCAAATCTAGAAATGGAACTTTCATCTAATTTTCTCCTAAATGAAAATTTATAATACTTAAATTAAAAGATAGAATAAACACTTTGCAAGAAGTATTTATTTTTATGTTCAAAAAAGTAGTATAGAATAATAGAATTTTTGATTAGCATCACAATATTAATTAGCATGATTGGAAAGATTAACTAATAAATCCAGATAATCTTTTGCTAATTTATTTCTATCAAAATTTTCTTCAAAATTAAAAACCGGCTTACCCATTACATAAGCAGTATTATCTAAAACATTATGAATTTCGGGGAGAATTTCATCTTTAATGCTATTATATTGAGCTTTCAAATTGCGAAACAGAACTTTCATAAAAACTGACCTTTATTAGGGAAAAATAGATTCTAAGATTCAATTAGTAGAACTTATTTTGTAAAACCAAAAAAGACATATCTTTCAACAAAAATTAAAATTGTGACTTAAAATAATACGCAATTTACTACAACCATTCAATTAAAACTTTCTTTCCTTTCTTGAGTGGTAATAAAGAAAGAAATAGATCATCAGTTACTGCATTTTTAAGAGGAATTTTATCAAACATACATTTTCTAATTGCAAAATTTCCGATTTAGGAGCTCTGGGCAAAGTTTTCAATTGAGCATTCATTTCACAAAATAATATTAATAGCAAAAGGAATGTTAGAAAAGTTATTAAATTACGGTTATTCTTCATAATCTATCTCATTTAGGGAATCTAACCGGTTTAGATAATTCAATAACAACAGTCCATGCAAATTTTTGAAAGAAGCTAAACTTGAATAGGTAATTATCGATACCCATTAGAAATAGCTTTAGTTTTTCGAAAAAAAACATATTTCTAAATAAAACAGCAAAAAGAGTAAAAAAATAAAAATGTGTTATTTTAACTTCGTTAAAATATTTATTAAATATTTCTAGTTCTTCATTTTCTAATGGTTTTTCGTCTTCTGTTCTTTCATTAGGTGTAAGCTTTCTATACAGGTTAATTAAAGGATTCATTCCCAATGGTTCAAGGAAAATTCCTTTACCGCTCTCTGATAATACACTTGATATATTTTTTATAGCTTTTTCAAAATCGAGATGATGAAGAACACTTTGACCAATAATCTTATCAAAATAGTTTTCAGTGAATTTCAGTTCCGCTCCATCCATAACTAGAAATTTTGAATTTCCAGAGCGTGCAATATTAAGCTCTCGTGATTTTTGTATAGCAACCTCAGAAATATCAATTCCAATTAACTCTTCAACATCATGTGTTAAAATTTTCTGAGAAAATGCTCCTGTTGCGCAACCAATTTCTAATACTTTTTTATTCTTTAAATTTTCAAAGATTTGTTCACTATAAAATTGTTTACTTTCTTTAACAATAGAATAAAATTTCTGCGATTTAACTCTTGTTTCTTCCGTAAATCTTTCATCGTGAAATTCTTTTTCTCTTTCAAGTCGTGTTGTTTCTGACATTAAATATCCTTTTAACTAAAAACT
>CBEVZC010000306.1:0-2225 GCA_965554225.1 uncultured bacterium
TAAAGTGAATTTCCCATTTGGAATGTTTTTAATTTCTGTGAAGCCTTTTACGTCAGTTGCTCCGCCGATATGAAGGGAAGTAAAATAAACATTTGCACCGACTAGAGGAGAGTTTGTTTTTGAATCTTTGACCAAAACCGAAAGATTGTTTTGTGCAAAAAGTAAATTTGAAAAAAGGAATAAACAGAAAATCAAAGATTGCTTGGTGATTATAATTCTTCTTAATAGTTTAGCTGCCATTTTTAATTCTAATAATTTTATAATGTTTAATGAGGAAATAAAATCCGAAGTATAATATTGAAAGCAGAATAATAAGATCCCACAAATGAATGGCAAAAAACACATAAATATAAATCCATAAATCGTGAGTTAACCGGTCAAGAGTTTCAAAATCCGGAGTATTTAATTTTACAACCTTCTCTGATACAGTTGAATCCGTAACTTCTAATTTTACGTAATGATAAAAATCGTGATTCGGGTCGTTACCAATTAATTCTGCTCCTCCTCCGCCGGTAATTGTGAACGGAGTCTTTCCCCAGTTGCCTTGATAGTAAGCGTGTATATGAGACGCGTAAATATGTGTTACATTATACTTTTCAAAAAGTTTTATTAAATATTGAACTTGATTTTTATCCGCCATCGAATGATGAAATTCATACTCGGAAATAATAGGAATATTTATAAGAGGCTTCGGCGGAATTTTAGTGCGGGGGTCATAAAACGGTACGTGAAACATTACAAATTTATACTTAAAATTCTTAGCATTTTCTAACTCCGTTTCAAGCCAAGATAATTGACTTCCACACAGTTTCGTTCGCATTATCAAGTATAATAAAATAAGCATTTTTAAAATGGAAAGAATAATAAAACGGACCGAATAAACGATAATAAACAGCACGTCCTTCTTCGCGGATATCATGATTCCCTACAGCGGTTAAATGCGGAAGTTTAAATTGATTGAATTGCCCGAGAAAATATTGATACTTTTCCATTTCACCATCATAAACCAAATCCCCGAGGTCTATTGCAAAATCAATTGTTGTATCATTATTAACAGAATCGATTAAGCTTTCAAAAACTTTGTGACTGTTTTTGTTATCACCGAAAACCGCAACATTAAATTTCGTTTTATTCAGATCAATTTTCTTAATTTCCTTAAAGTTATTATCGCACATATCGGTTTTAATAAATGCAGAGTAAATTTTTATTCCAATAACAGACAATGTTATTAAAACTACAACACTTGCTATAAATTTACTAAAAAGAAAATTCTTCATAAAAATGAATTCAAAATATTTTACGATATAAAGTTAAGTAAAATACAGGAAGCAGGAATAAAAGCAGAAATGCCGATAATGAAAAACCTCCGATTACTGCAATAGCTAATGGCTGCTGCATTTGAGCACCTGCGCCAATTCCCAAAGCAAGAGGCATTAAAGCTAAAACTGCTGCAAATGTAGTCATAAAAATCGGGCGAAGTCTTACTTTGCCGGCTTCTACCAAAGCTTTTTTCAAGTCCATTCCTTCTTTACGGAAAAGCTGAATGTAATGAATTAAAAATATAGCATTTTCTCCTACGATGCCTATTATCATAATCATTCCCATCATAGAAGAAATATTTAGCGCAACATTCGTAATCCAAAGAAGGAAAAATACACCTGATAAAGAAAGTAAAGCAAGTACCAAAATAATAATAGGGATTTTAAATGATTCAAATTCGATCATCTGAACACTAAAAACCAGAAGTATTGCCATTATTAGAACAATCAATAATCCTTTAAATGATTTTTGCTGTTCAGCATATAAACCGCCGTATTGAATAAATACGTTGCTTGGCAAAGAAATTTGACTCGAAACTTTTTGTTTAATTTCTTCCATAGCACTTCCCATATCTCGTCCGCTTAGTCTTGCTTTTACTGCAATCATCTGCTTTATATTTTCACGTGTTAATTCAGGCTGACCATCGAGAATATTCAAATTTGCAACAGTACCAAGTTTTACATATTCACCATTCGGAGTAAGAATTCGCATTTGCTTTAGCTTATCAATATTCCCCCTATCGATTAACGGATACTGGACTCTGATACCCGTCATATAAAGTGATCCTTGAACTTCAGAAGCAACATCCCCTTCCACTGCAGTTTTTACTTCTCTAAGAACATCTTCGGCGGTCAAACCATAAATCCCGGCGTTAAGAGGCTTTATATCAACCATTATGGAAGAAC
>CBEVZC010000307.1:0-2194 GCA_965554225.1 uncultured bacterium
GTATCATTTTGCGACTTTTTACAAAAAATTTATCGTTCTTTTCAGTATTTGTTAGAATAGTATAAAAATATATACCACTTGCAATATTTGTACCATTAAAATTTATATTATAAGTTCCTGAGTTTAGTCTTTGCTTGTTCAGCAAAGTTTTAATTCTAACCCCGGTTATATTAGTTATAATTAGCGTTACATCAGAATCTTCCGGTAATCCGAAAGTAATTGTTGTACTCGGATTAAAAGGATTTGGGAATGCATTACCAAGATAAAATTCATTAGGTACCACATCTGTAAAATCCGTATTATTTATACTTGTAAGCGCTGAAAAATGTGCTGTTAAATCATTATTTCCTTGGACTTGAAAGGAATACTGAGGATTAAAGGAAACCGTATCGCCATCCATTGTCCAATAATCAAACACCCATCCTTCATTCGGACTAGCAATAAGTACAGCTTCTTGATTATAATTAAAAAAACCGCAACCCGAAGTAATTCCTGCATCAATCGGTTCGGCAGCACATGTTATCATAAACAATTCCTTCTGAAAATTTGCTATTAAATTTTCGCTTTTGGTTACACTAAAAGTCAAATTACGTTCGGTAGAGACTTCTTGACCATTTTTAGTCCAATTGATAAAATTCCAACCTGTATAGGGTTCGGCATTTAAATTTGCAATTTGCCCGTAATTAAAAAAACCACAACCCGAAGTAATACCCCCATCCGATGGAAATGATGAGCAATTGATAATATACGTCGAATTAGAAAAATTTGCGGTTAACGTTCTTTCCTGCGTAACCGTAATTGGTAACAAAGAATCAGTGGAAAGAACAACTCCGTTTTCCGACCAATTATTAAAATGATAACCCGGACTTGGGATAGCCTGCAAAACTGCTGTTTCTCCGTAATTGTAATTCCCTGTACCGTTAACCAAACCAGCGTTATCAGGTATTACTATCGCAGATACCAAGAAAGTTTTTAATGAAAAATTAGCTGTTAAGTTTCTATCTTTGCTTGCTGTAAAGTTATAAACTGAATCATTTGAGACTACTTTATTTTCTTCACTCCAGTTGTTAAAGTGCCAACCGATATTCGAAATTGCAGTTAAAGTAACATCTGTATTTAACTCATATACTCCATCGCCGCCGGTCGTGCCGCCATCTTGGGGATTTGGAGTTGTACTAATTGTAAAGAGATATTTTTCAAAATTTGCTGATAAATTTCTATCACCAATAGCAACAAATTTGTAATTGGCATCTTTACTTACTACTGTACCGTCTTCAGTCCAATTTAAGAACCTCCATCTTTCATTTGGCGATGCAGACAAACTTACTAAGTCTCCGTATTGATAAATACCGCTTCCAAAAGTCTGTCCACCATTTACAGGGTTAGATTCCGTTGTTATAGTAAATTGAAGCAATGAAAAATTTGCAGTTATTTTAGTATCCGAATTTATTATAAAACTTATCGGATTTTCCGTTGAATTAATATCACCTGACCAATTATTAAACTGACTACTTTGCGCCGGTACTCCTTCCAAATTTATTGAGGAAGCTTTATTAAACGTTGAATCATAAGGAAAATTAATTACTTCGCCGTTAACCAGAACATCTCCGTCACCGTCACCGCTTTTTAATATTAATAACTGTACAGGATTAAATACCGAGAAGGTCCCGTCAAACGTATTAGCATTTGGCAAACCGTCATTAAACTTAAAGCTATCAAAATTTAGTCCCGATAACCCTTCTTTAGCAACGACCTTAAATTTAACGTAAATTAAAACTCCGCTTCCGGATAGAGGAGTAAAACCACTTCCGTTTACTTTTATTGAACTATTCCTAATTCTTCTCGTAAAAGACCATCCCAGTCTATTGCTTAAAGTACCATCAATGTTGATATTTTTGGCATCAAGTATATCACCGTCAAAAAGTATTTTAAACTCGTATGAAGTAATACCTAGATTTGTTAAATCGGAAACATTTACAGGAATTAATATAGTAGCATCAGTTTGAGCTGAGGTATCTGGAAGAGTGACATTTACCTGCCCAAATATTTTTATACTCAAAAAAATAAATAATATAATTTTTAAATACTTCATTTATTTAGTCTTATTAAACTATTTCCAATAATTCCGGAGAATAATTTTATTTTTAACATTAACAAAAGGAAATTATATAACAAAAATTTTAGGATTGTGACT
>CBEVZC010000308.1:0-2192 GCA_965554225.1 uncultured bacterium
TTTAGATAGGAAATGTCTTTTACTTCCTGCATATTGGTATAATTTTGCCAGTTTCTAATTTCTTGACTAAATATTGAACTGACAGCAAATAAAAAAATAATTAGTATTTTTCGCATTTATCCTTCAAAAAAAATACTATAATTACATAAAAATTTGTTAAATTTAGGTTTGGACATGATATCTTGATTATCTACAGGTCAATTTTTATATTTAGCGACTAAATTTTAAAGAAACAAGTAATGTTCATTAAATATACAAATTATAGTGATGATGTTCACTATTTTAAATTAAGTAAAGAAGCAAAAAAGCTTGGACTTAAAAATCCTTTCACGGGAGATGTAAATTTAGCATGTAAAATGGATAAGTCGAATAGTCAAATTATTATTACTTGCGACTTGTCTGTTGATACAAATTTAATTTGTGATAGATGCGGAGAAAAATTTAATAAGATATTATCTACAGAATTTATGGTAACTTATCTTTTCTCTAAAGTATCCGTTAGCGAGAATTCTTTAGATGTTTTTTATTTATCATCGGATAAAAACATTATTGATTTATCCGATATAGTTAAAGAATACTGCATGCTAATTCTGCCTATGAAGGTATTATGTAAAGAAGATTGTAAAGGTTTATGTTCTCACTGCGGAACTAATTTAAATTATTCGCAGTGCAATTGTGAAGAAAACAAAATAAATCCTGTTTGGGAACCATTGTTAAAATTGAAAAATAAAATTAACTAAATTATAAAAGGAAACTGATGGCACATCCGAAAAGAAAAATATCAAAGAGTAGGAGAGATAAAAGAAGAACACATTATAAGGCAACTCTTCCAACTTTAAGTCACTGTTCAAATTGTGGCGAACTTAAATTAAGTCACCGAGCATGTCCAAACTGTGGCTATTATGCCGGCAAATCAATGTTTGTACCGGAATCATAAATTAATTTTTAATGGATCAAAGTAAATTACAAAAAAGCTGCATAATTGCAGTCGATGCTATGGGGGGTGATAAAGCCCCCCATAATGCAATTGTTGGAGTACTAGATGCTTTCAACTCAGGGAATAACTTTGATCTTTTGCTTGTTGGTCGAAAAACAGAAATTATTGATGTTATAAAAAAAAATAATCTTTCCTTTCCTGAAAAAAATATTATTAATGCCAATGAAATTATTGGAATGAAAGATTCTCCTACGGCAGCTTTGAAGACAAAAAAGGATTCTTCAATAGTTGTTGGAGCTAATTTAGTTAAAGAGAACAAAGCTCATGCTTTTGTTAGCGCGGGTAATACCGGAGCAATGATGGCGGCATCAACTCTATTAATCGGGAGGATTCCGGGAGTTGGGCGCCCTACAATAGGGGCAACAATTCCTACCGAAACAGGTAACGGATGCACTATTTATGATGTTGGTGCCAGCGTTGATTCGAAACCGCAGCATTTGCTTGAGTACGCTATAATGGGAAGTATTTATTCTGAAGAAATGCTGGGAATAAATAATCCTTCCGTTGGGTTGCTAAGTGTTGGTGAAGAGAATTCTAAAGGAAACAAAGTTACTTTAGCTGCTTTTGATCTTTTGAAAAAAGCTCACATAAATTTTGTTGGTAATGTTGAGGGAAGAGATATATTAAAAGGGAAAGTTGATATTGTAGTATGTGATGGTTTTGTAGGCAATATTCTACTTAAATTTGCAGAAAGTATAATGGGTTTATTAAAATCCAAAATAAGAAAATATGCAGATGAATCTTTTTCAAATAAATTAAAAGCTCTTGTTGTTAAAGGTACATTGAAAAACGCATTAAAAGATATGGATTATCAATCTTACGGTGGAGTACCTTTGCTTGGTATTAACGGAATTAGCATTATAGGTCACGGTTCCAGCACACCACTGGCAATCAAAAATATGATTCTTCGTGCACATGAAATGCATAGTAAAAATTTACTTAACAAAATTGAGGGCTCATTAAAAAATCATGAATAAAAAGAGACTTATAAACGCAGCTATAACTGGTGTTGGGATGTACGCACCAGAAAAAGTTTTAGATAATAAATATTTTGAATCCATTGTTGATACAAATGACGAGTGGATTAGAACTAGAACCGGTATTGAAGAAAGACGCATTATGGAAAACGGCGCAACAAGCGACATGGCTACAAAAGCTGTTGAAGATCTTCTTCAATCTTCAAATACTTCTGCCG
>CBEVZC010000309.1:0-2176 GCA_965554225.1 uncultured bacterium
TTATTTCATCAAAATCATCTTTTTAATTTGGGACATGCTTCCAACTTTTAAGCGGTAAAAATATAATCCGCTGGGCAGATTACCGGCGTTAAATTCTATTTCATAATTGCCCGGGGATTGATTTTCGCTTACTAAATCCCGCACTTTTTTCCCCAGAGCATCGTAAATAGTTAGCTCAACGCTTTTACTACCTATAATACCGCTATTTCCTTCTGGTATTGAATATTTAATTTTTGTGCTCGGATTAAATGGATTCGGATAATTTTGAGACAGCACAAAATCTTTTGGCGCGGAAATAGTTGCAAGTATGAATTCGGAATATTCAAAACCACCGTCGTTATCAATTTGCTTAAGTCTATAATAATATTTTCCCGGTAAAACTGATCCATCAATGAAAGAGTATTTTTTGGGGGAATTACTATTCCCATGACCGTTCACAAACCCAACCGTTGTCCAGTCGTCTTTACGAGTAGTCGCTTTTACATTTTGGAACGGAGCCCGTTCTATATAAAAACCGTAGTTGTTTACTTCTGTTGCTGTTTGCCAAAATAAATTAACTTTACTCTCATTTACGACAGCATTAAATGTTGTCAATTCAACAGGCAGAGGATCCTGGCTCTCGTCAATAATTGCCCTGAATTCATAATCTTTGTTGTATGCTGCCCAGCTTGTTCCATCAAAACTTAATGACCTGCCACTGGAATTATTACTTACTAATAAATTAACAGTACCTTGCGGAACAGTGATTCCAATGAAAAAGTCACCTGTTAAGTCTGCTAACTGTTCTGAATAATTGCGTAAATCTATTCTTGTAAATGGATAAGGATTAGTTAATGTTGCTTCGGGCGTAACAAGAAACGGAGTTATCAAATCATTACCGGGAACGCCATTGTTGTTATCCCAAACATGAAAGAGCATATCGTTATTAGGATTATTGCTATCGGTGTAATTCCGGATTAATGCAGTTTTTAAGAATCCGTATAATCCATTTGGAACTGTTATTCTTACAGCTGCTTTAAGTTGGTTGTTTATTTTAGCTAAAGCATCCACGCCCGCATCGTCGTAGCTTAAATAACTTCCTGATATATATCTATAAACCGGAGCCGTAGATGTATCGGTTTCATTTGCAGCTGGAGAGCTGTCTACAGCTTTTATTTTATAAGATACATTTGATCCCGCCGGCTGCTTTGGAATAATAAAAGTGTATGTATCGTCGCTAATGCTTGATTGGCTCAATGCAATAGGTCCGGTTCCATCAACGTTATAGTACAGAGTTGCGGCGGCAACCCCGGAAGCGTCTGATATTTTTGCAATTACAGAAAAATCTTCCAAAGTTCCCTCGTAAAATTGAGGTCCGTTATGAACAATTAATGGAGCTGAATTATCGGTGTTTGAAGCTGTAATTTTAAAATCGTCAATGTACATTCCGTCTTTGTTTACAGCTTGATCGCTAACGAATCTAAATCGAACTTTTACATTTGCATATCCTGCTAAGCCTCCAATATTATAATTGAATTTAGACCAGGTTAAGGAATCGCCGGTAAATTTATCAATCGTTGAATATGTAGAGCCGCCGTCATTGGAGATTTCTAAATACATATAATCGAAAGCTTTCTCTATGCTATACTTCCCCCAAAAACTTAGCTCAGCGCCTAAATAACCGCTTAAATTTATGTCATTGGTTAATGTTGCGGTCATACTTTTCATGTTGCCATAATTACCATTTGGGCTTTCGGTTAGCGAATTTGATCCCGAATAAGAATCGTTTGTTGTTAATCCCCAAGTACCAGTTAATGTCCAATTAGTAATACCGGATTCGAAATTATCGAATAATACAACGGTTTGAGCTCGGGAAATTGAGCTGCTAATAATCAACAAAAATATTAGCGATACTAAGCTTTTACCATAATATTTAATAATTTTCATTTTAAGCTTGATCCTATTTTATCATAGCTATTAAATTATCAAATTATATGCCAGACAGTAATTGCAAAAACATTATCGAATCAAGTTAAAACCCAACATAAATAACTAACAAGCATGTGATTTGTATCACATTGTTTTAACGTGTTTCATATCAAAACAAATAAATTATGTGTTATTATAGTAGTAAAACAGTAATTTTTTTTATAATTCTAAATATTAATACTTATTGTTTTTTAAAAATTATTTTTCT
>CBEVZC010000310.1:0-2160 GCA_965554225.1 uncultured bacterium
GACAAAGATACGAAGGTTTAGATGCCGAGCTGCGCGGGATTTTAATTGAAAAAGGATTGAGAAAAGATGATCCCTTCGAACAGGTTGTAGCCAGTTCAAAAGTTTTTGATATATCAAAAGAAATGCTGTTTGAGGATGTACTTGAACCTGTTAGCAAATGGCTTTCAAGGCTTATGCCGTTAAGTCCGGAAGAAATAAAAGAGCAGTTTCTCGAAGGAACTAGGGTCGGCGCAACACCAGTAACGCACGGAATTGCTTTACCACATTTCCGATTGGATAAAGTTGAGCAAACAGAAATGGTACTGGTTCGTTCAAAACCGGGCGTTCATATTACTTTAATCGATCCGTTAACACACAAACCCGAGGAAGAACAAATTGTTAATGCTCTTTTCTTTTTGGTAAGCCCGGAAAATAACCCTACCCAACATTTAAGAATTCTAGCTCAAATTGCCGGCAGGGTTGATGACAATGAGTTTTCTACTTTGTGGAAGAATGCAGAAACAGAGCAGGAATTGAAGGAATCGCTTTTACGGAACGAACAGTTCCTTTCATTTACGCTACGGAAAGGAGACAGTACAGAAAGCATTATAAATAAATCAGTCAAGTTATTTACTTTACCTGAAAATTGCTTAGTTGTAATGATTAATAGAAATAACAAAATTTTAATACCAAAGGGCGATATTATTTTTAGAGAGGGTGACAGAATTACCATAATCGGCGAGCCGAAAAAAATAAAAGAGCTTAAAAAGATTTATTCCGGTTTTTTTTCGTTCAGAACGGAGTAAGAAACACTTAACAGTTACAGCGCAAAAGTATTTATTCCGAAAACAAAATTGTTTGTTCCTCTATAATTCAGCTTCCAAGTAAACTCAAAAGTAATAGGGAAAAGAACGTGACCGATGCTGAAGCCTGCTTCGGCAAAAGGGTGTTTGAAGGTTTTAAAGCCGGCTGATAAAAGGGACTTGCTGTTGTTGGAAATATCTAGCCATGCAACGTTTACATATGTATTTAAGCGAAGTTGAGCATCTTTTAAAAACGGTATTTTTAAAATTTTAAATACTTCATCATTAAAATTATGATTTATAAAAACCGTTACCGCTTGATCGCCGAAGACTTCACCAAATCTTAATGTCCTAAAAGAATACGATTTCCCGCTCCCACTTATATTTCCCGGCAATGCATATAGCATCTGAAAGGGAATCGCTCCATTGGAATACATTCCGTTAATGTCAAACGAAAGTGATGCCGACTTGAAGGTTCTTAAGACTCCATAAATATTTAGGTTATAGTTAGTAAAATCCAAACCGCTTTTTAATAATTTTTTATCACTCACGGTTATTTCCCCGGAAGCAATTGCGTAATTGCCACCCCTTATTCTTCTCCTTGAATAACCGTTTTCAATATACTTCCTAAAATCTAGTTTAAAGCCAAAACTAAGTGCATTTATTTTAGTTTCATAAATTTGTTTATTAGGTCTGTAATTTCTGCTTCTATAAAAAAACGAGAAATCAGAATTGTTCACAGCGCTCT
Source organism: uncultured bacterium (assembly GCA_965554225.1). GTDB lineage: Bacteria > Bacteroidota > Ignavibacteria > Ignavibacteriales > Melioribacteraceae > BMS3ABIN04. The sequence goes on from CBEVZC010000310.1 coordinate 1,531, forward strand.
TATCAGTTTTGTTAGAAAAACCCAAATTTAATTTAAGAAACGGTAAAACTTCGCTTGAAGCATTTATTTCAAATCCTTTCCTATAATAATAATCTCTGAAATCATATTTGCTAAACAAACTGAGAATAGTTGAGGTAAGCCGATTATAGTTGTCCGAACTCCCGAAAAGAATTTTTGTCTTATTAAAAATATTTAGATCAATCGAATGAGTTCTGTAATTTCCCATTAAATATTTTGCATAGAGCTTATACTTAATCTTTTTGTCTGAAAACCCATACGCTGTAAACGCTTTTGTATCTAATCTTTTATTAAATAAGTCGTTTGTATAAAGCCCAAGGTTTATTCTGTGTCCTTCAACTTTGTTAAACGAATAAAGCGATAGCGGTCCTGTAAAGGAAATATTATTACTTAAACTTATTCTGCTTGATAAAAGAGAAAACTTATCACCAAACGATTTAGGCTTTTGTTCAAGGCTATCAATTCTTTTGTATGCATCTAACTCTTGTTTTGTATAAGGTAGCGTTTGTGTATTATTCCAATAAACCGAATCTTTTGTATCCGCCCCGGGCATAACCGTAACTATTGCCATATCAAAAAAACTGTCGTTGATTTTTGGATTGATTTTATAAT
>CBEVZC010000311.1:0-2149 GCA_965554225.1 uncultured bacterium
AATCTTTTGCAACTGCATTTTTTTCATTTATTACCGGCACTAGTTTTACTCTTTTTTCAACCGATTCTTTTATTTCTTTGTAACTAATAAAACCGTTTTTTTGCCAATTGTTAGAACCAAAAGGCATAAATTCTATAAATCTTAGGTTAACATTTCTGTTTTTAAAATAATCTATGAAGTCCACTATTTCGTTATAGTTAATACCTTTAATAACAACCACATTAACTTTAACCGGATTGAACCCGTTCCTTTCCGCTTCTTCAATTACACCAATTATTTTTTCGAGATCATCTTTCCCTGTAATTTTGTAGAATTTTTCTTTGTCCAAAGTGTCTAAGCTAATATTTAAATTATCAAATCCGAATTTCTTAAGTAAACCGGTTTTATTTACTACCAATGATCCGTTAGTTGTTACACCTAACTTGAATCCGTAGTCTTTTTTTAAATTTCCTACTTTTTCAAATAACTTAAATACATCTTTGCGTACCAACGGTTCTCCGCCTGTAAATCTGATTTTTTTAAATCCTATTTTACCTGCGAACAATTTCACAATCCTTTCAATTTCTTCAAAAGTGAGTAAGTAATCCTTCTGCAAGCCTTTAATAAAATGTTTTTTAGGATTACAGTAAACACAATTGAAATTGCATTTATCCGTTAAAGATATCCTCAAATAATCATGTTTTCTTTTATAATTATCAATTAAATTCATAGCTTTACAAAATTATTAACGCCAGTAACGCTTCTGCTATTACTACAATTGCCGGATGTAATTTAAATGTGAGGATTAATATCAATCCCACGGTAACAAAAATTAAGCTTTGCCATTGAAAGCTAGACTTGAAAAAATATTGCGCCATAATTCCTATAACCATTCCCACAACTGCAAACTTTACGCCCTGAAAAGCTTTTTCGACATAAACATTTTTTTCAAATTTATTGTAAAAAATAAAAGCGAGAATCATTAAAGTTACCGGGACTAAAAGGCTGCCAAGATTTGCCATTATAGCGCCGGGAATTCCTGCTGCTTTGTAACCGACATAAGTAGCGTATTTAATGGAAATTGCACCCGGAAAAACTTCCACAATTCCAAGGACTTTTAAAAATTCATCGGGTGTAAGCCAATGATTTAAATCCACAGCCTCCTTTTCAATTAAAGGAATTAATGAATAAGCGCCGCCGAAAGAAAAAGCTCCGACTTTAAAAAATGAAATTAGTAATTTCATTAAAGTTAAAAACATTTTTAATCCTTTAATACATCGTCAATCCAGCTAAAAGCAGCCATCATGCTTGGCAAACCGATTGTGGGAAGCGCAAGAATAGCAACTTGCTGCATTTCTTCTTTTGTAGCTCCTACTTTAATTGCTTTACGCGCATGAGAATGCACTGCGCCTTCTAATCTTGCTCCCGTTGAAATTGCAAGTTTAATTAATGCGCGTGTTTTATCATCCAAAGGTCCTGCCGAATGGACCGCGTTTCCCAAAGCTTCGTAAGCTGCAATTACTTCGGGGTAATCTTCTTTAAATTGTGAATAACGTTTAGGAATTTCACTCATTTTTTCCCTCCAATTTTTTTAAAAAAACAAAAGCCTTATTCTGCGAAGAATAAGGCCATTGAATAAATTTATTCCTAATAATCGTCTCTCCTTCGCAATGGACCGTCAAAAGCCGGTCAGGCAGGCTAATTCATTTCTAAATTAACCCTATCGGTTATGCTTCGTATTTCCCATAAGAAACTTAGAAGTACATAACTCGGAGTATTTTTTTTAAAGAACTTCTGAAATTTAAATAAGTTTACTATAGATTCATAATGAGGAGCAAATCTATTAACCAATATTTTTACTACACCGGATTTATCAATCCTCGGTTAAGACGGGCAAGATGTTTTACATTTGACGTGCTAACAATTATATTATATATACTTTACGCAGAGGTCATGCTGAGCCATGTACTGATGGATATCAGTATTGTTTCAGCATCTAGATTCTGACTTTCGCCTGAATGACTAGATGACAGAGCCCGGTCTTTATCATCATAATCCCGTTTTTATTACTTTTATTTTATCTAAATATATAATCTTTTTATCTCATCTTTAACATAAGATTACAGCTGTTAGTTATCAAGAATTCATTGATAACGAAATTCGGTTGAGT
>CBEVZC010000312.1:0-2143 GCA_965554225.1 uncultured bacterium
CTGTTTCTCTATCGTAAGGAATAAGATTAGTATTATAGAGCAGCCCGCTTACACCGAAAGTAGTTTCTTTGCTGTCAATTACTCTATTCCAAATTATTGCCGAACCAGTTAAAGGGCAGTAAGTTATTGCTAGTTTTTTACCGTTTATCTCATCGTTTATTATTTCATGCCAGTCTAGTATAGAGTGCGGATAAGCTTTTACATTATTGCCCGATTTTAATCCTATCACTAAATCCTTATCACCGAGATACTCTTGATTATTGGCATTTAAGAAAGCCGGATTTTCTAATGCGGGAATTCCATCCTGTCCCGGACCACCGTCAAACACTTGATCTGATGGGATTAACCATTCGCCGCTCGCTCCACCTCCCGAGCCGGGAGAATTTGTTGATTCGCAACTGATTAAAAAAATTACAGAAAAAAGAAATACTGATATATTTGCTAAACGTTTCATGTCCTCACCTTTTTTTATATTCCTAATGGATTGCTTGCACTAATCGAATATAGAAAAGCTACTGAAGTAGTAAAAGTTGTTGTAAGCTGTGTGCCGATTAGATTTCGATAAATCGGAATTTGACCGGTAGCACGCAAAGTTAAATTGTCAGTTAAATTAATATTTACACCTGGAACAATATAAAGCCAGTCTCCGCCTGTATTCGGAATGTCGCCGCTTGAAAACTGATCCGAACTAGTATTCCTATAGCGCAGAAATAAAGAAGGATCAACAATTGAACCGGTGAAGTAGCTTAAACCTAAAGTAGATATAAATTCATTGCCGAATTTATACGATGAAAAATTAGAGCCAAATCTTTTGTTTGTACCATTAAACCTATATGAAAGATTAACTAGTAAATTCATAGGGATATTTAATAAATTTGCACGTGAATAATATGCCCATAGTATACCGTCCCAAGAACCTGTTCCCGGCTGCATATCTGCTGGTACTAAAATACCGTTCTCTTTAACCTCAGATTTACCCGTTGGTGCTTTGGCTCCAATTCCAACTGCTAGCTCCTGTTGATTTATGAAATTCAGACTAATCAAACTGTATTTGGCCAATAAAATTACATCACCAATTCCGTTACTATTAAGTGTATTGTTTTGCCCGGAGAGTGGGTCAACTTTTCTTAATTGGTTTATGAAAGACAACATTGTTGTTAAAGTTATTCTTGATGTTAGTCCATAACTTACCTCAAGTAAAATAGACTGCGAAACTCTTTCCCTTGTTCTATCAATTAATTCACTATTTCCTTCGTAAACCTTAGTTAAGGAGTTGTATTCGTAGTTAAGACCTAACTGCCATGCTCCCTTTTTGGTTGTTGACATTTCTAAAGAGCCGAGCAATGGCGTACCTGCAGTACAGCAAGCTTGAGCTAGAATAGATTGTTGGATTGTTAGTAACAAAATTAAGATAATACTGGTTTTCATGTTAAACTCCTTTGGGGCAAGATAATTTCTATATACTCTAACTTCTGTCGTCTTCTTTACAGTAATATTACATGAAAAGGGTAATAATTTGTACATAAAAAATAATTTAACTTATTTAATTTGCTTAAAAATATTTTTCATGTTAATTTAAAGGTAACTAATAGGAACTAAAAATGGCAGAGAAATCAAAGCTTTGGTATTTAGAAAATTTTAATCTATTTAAAGAACTACCGAAAAAAAGTTTGGATGTCTTAAATCAGATAACTTCTATGCAAGACTTTCCAAAGGCGCAGCCGATATATTTTGCAAATGAACCATCAAGTTCTATATTCTTTCTAAAGAAGGGTAGAGTAAAACTTACAAGGACATCATCTGACGGCAAAGAAATGATTATGGCTCTGGTTAATCCTGGGGAAGTATTCGGAGAAATGGCTTATGTGGATGACGGTGAAAGAACTGACTATGCTATTTCCGTTGATGAATGTTTGATTTGTGCTATAAGCAAAGATGATTTTAGACGTTTCGTAGAAGAAAATCCTGCTCTTGATAAAAAGATCACAAAACTTATAGGTTTCAAACTAAGGAAATTCAGTAAGCGTATTGAAGACCTGGTTTTTAAAGATGCCCAGCAAAGAGTTATTTCTTTCTTATTGACTTTGGCTAAAAGTTACGGGAAAAGAGTTGGGGATGAACTTTATATAAAACCATTTCTTAC
>CBEVZC010000313.1:0-2136 GCA_965554225.1 uncultured bacterium
TTAAGGCAAACGAAGAATTTAACCGTTCAGATCAGATGACATTTGCACTTGCAGGTATTCCTTCTATCCTGATTTTAGAGGGACTGAAAAACAGACACCGCAGTAAAATGGTTGTCCTTAATGCTTTTATTGATTATATGACAAAGAAATATCATACCCCTTTCGATGACCTAAATCAGAAAATTGATTACCAGGCTGCCGTCAGGCATGCTAAATTATTATTTACATTTACAAATATTATTGCAAATTCAAATGAAGTTCCACACTGGAATAGTGATTCACCATTTATAAATGCACGGCTAAGATCTATAGCGGAAGAAAAATGAAATATATATTGAATTTATTCTTATCTATTCTAATCTTTTTTATATTTATAACTTCATGTTCTTACAAACCAATTGAACGTGCTGTTATAAAAATAAAGGGGTCTGATACAATGCTGGAGTTAACAAAAAAGCTTGCCGGACAATATATGAAGAATAATCCGGGCATTTCAATTTATGTTAGCGGCGGAGGAAGTGCAGAGGGAATCAGGGCATTGATCAGAGGAGAAACTGATATCTGTACTGCCTCACGAAATATACGACCTGAAGAAGCCAAAGCTCTGGCAGATTATTATGGTTCTCTCGGTTTGATTTTCCTCGTTGCAAAAGATGCTTTAAGTATTTACTTAAATAAACGTAATCCGGTTAAAAATCTTACGCTGCAACAGCTTAAATTAATTTACGAGTGCAAAATTACTAACTGGAAAGATGTAGGTGGATTTGACAAGCCCATAATCCCGGTGATCAGAAATACAAATTCGGGAACTTATTTATACTTTAAGGAGCATGTTTTAACGGGTGATGCTTATTGTGAAAATTCTGTAATTAAACCAACCACGCGTAGCATAATCGAATATGTTTCGGAAAACATTAATGCGATAGGATACGGAGGAATTGGTTATAAAGGAGACATATATTATGCGAATATTAATGGTATTACACCTTCTGAAGAAAATGCAAGAAACGATTCTTACCCAATAACAAGATATTTACATTTCTTTACTACTAAAACACCAACTGGAAGTATAAAACGATTTATTGATTGGGTACTTTCGCCTGATGGACAGAATATTGTGAAGCAGTCAGGATTTATTCCTCTTTGGGAAGTAAGTTATTAAAGTTTAATCCTTTGCCGGAATTCTGAATTTGTAACCAATTCCTTTTATGGTTTCAATTAAATCTGCATGACTTCCTAATTTTTCCCTCACCTTGCTAATATGTACATCCACTGTTCTGCTTACTCCGTAATTCATATCTCCCCAAATTTTGTTAAGCAATGTGTGACGCCGGATCACTTTATCATTATTATCTATCAAATACTTTAACAAATAAAATTCTTTACGAGGGAAAAAAACATCTACCCCATCAACTTTTACCGTAAAACTTTCCGTATTTATAACAATCGGTCCGGCTACCGTAATATTTGCATCATTTGTTGTTTCAGGTTGAGTTTCTTTGTTCAGATTTACTTTAATTCTTGCAATCAACTTTTGTGGAGAAACCGGTTTAGTAAGATAATCTCTTGCACCCATTTCCAGTGCCTTAATTTCATTATTCTCACTGGTAATCGCTGTTAAAAATATAACAGGAATTTTTTCCGGATAAGTTATTGAATTTATCTTTTCAAAAACTTCGAAGCCGTCAATTCCCGGCATCATAATATCGAGGACGATTAAATCGGGGTTCTCACTTATTTTTTGAATTGCTTCAATACCATTCCAAGCTTCAATAACTTCATAATTATTTTGTTCAAGTTCGTATTTCAAAAACTCAATAATATTCGGTTCGTCATCAACCAATAATATTTTTTTCATTTGTATTGTACTTAGGATTATGAGTAAATAGCCAGGTAATTTTAATCTGTGTTTCATTTAGAAACCAATCAGCTATTCTCTCTCACTCATCTACCCTATACAATATGAACTGTTTTTCCCCTGTATAAACCGTAATTAAACTATCATTCTATTTCATCATCATCATCATCTGATAAGAACAAATATTTTTCATACTTATGTTTGATTATTTGCGCCTCGCTAATGAAGTAAACATCTTCAGCAATATTTGTTGTAAGGTCGCCTAATCTTTCCATCAT
>CBEVZC010000314.1:0-2117 GCA_965554225.1 uncultured bacterium
TAATTTAGCAAGTTAATTTGTAAAGATAAATGATAACATAGCATGTTGCATTACATACTTTACTGCAAAACTTCTATCATATTATTGAGTTCCGCGTTAAAACTTTTTTAAATTCAATACAACCCTTAGATTACTTTTTTACCAGCCAATCTTCAGGATTTTGATAATTTCTGGCATTCCATATTTCAAAATGCAAAATATTTCCTTCAAGATTTTCATTCACGTATCCAAGTAAATCACCGGCTTCAACTTTATTACCCTCTTCAACTTCTATTTTGGTCAAATGCCCGTATACGGTTCTGAATTCATTTTTATGAGTAACAATTACAACACTTCCGTAGCCGGGTATCCAATCGATAATCGAAACAATTCCTTCCGCAACAGCATGCACTCCGGCACTTTTTTTCGTTTTAATATCTATACCGTAATTTAGTGTAACCGTTTTTAATTTTTTATTCTCATTCTCGCCGAATTCCCGTACAACATCTTTCGACTCAACCGGCCAATTTAACTTTCCTTCCAATTGAGAGAAATTCTTAAACTTAGAGTAATCGTATTCAGCGGGCATTTTTACATTCTTCCCTTCCAATCTTTCAGCATGCAATTTCTCTTTACGAATTCTTTCTTTCTCAATTAAATCTGCAATTAAGTTTTTTATTAATATCTCATTATGCCTTTTTTTTGTTATTTCCTCGGCTAAAGCATGTTCGTCATTTTTAAGATCTTTAATCAGATTTTCTTTCTCTAGTTTTCTTTTTTCCAGCAGTTTTTTTTCACTGTTTTTTTGTGCGGTTAAATTCTTAAGTTCGTTTTTCTTCCGAATTGCGGAATCTTTAACTTTCTTAAATTTCCGCACAGTTAAATTTAATTCATCAAGTCTCTTTGCGTTCTTATCGGTTATGCTGCTTAAATATTTGTACCTTACCAAAGCTTGATTAATTGTATGCGCTTTCAAAATTAACTTTATAGATGAATCTTTACCTTGTTTGTAGAGCCAAACAATATAAGCAGCATAGTCATTTTGTAGTTTTTTAATTTTGCTATCCAGCTTTTTAAGTTGTTTGTTCAGTTTAATAACTTCCTTCTCTTTCGCCTTTTCCTCTTTATTTAATTTTTTGAGAGCACGATTAATAAGAATTTTTTGCCTGTCTATTAGTTTTAATGTAGTAACTGTTTTCTTTTCAGCATCTGACTTTGAATTAAGAGAACGTTCCAAGGACGATATTTCCAACTGAATAGATTTTAATTGGTTTTTCTTATTCTTTATTTCTTTTGTGCTCTGTGCAAGCACAAAGGCAGGCAGTAGTAAAATAATTACAATAATATTTAGATTTTTCCTTACCATTGAATTACTGAAGCATCATCAGGCAGGTTAAGTTTCATGCTTGTTATGTAATCATTAATCCTAATATTTCTATAATTTATATCAACTTTTTGATTTTCCGACTTATTAAAAATTCTGGTGCTTCGAGGAATAGGAACATTTCTTACGTATCTCTTAAAGTCTGAGTATTGTCCTTCAAATAAAAGTCTTTCCGGAAATTTAAATAATTTATATTCCGTAATAGCAAGGTCATTAGTATTAATTTGATAAAAATTCTTTTTATGCTGAACCGAATCGATATAGGTAAGCAAATAGGAATCTCCGTCAACATTAAAAATATTAGGTTCCCTTCTTAATTTATCCGTCAGGTTAACCGCACCTGTAAACGCATCCATAAGATCATCGAACGAAATGTTTATTCTAAAAAATCTTTTAACAACAGCATCGCGCAAAGGACCCTTATATATTTTGTTTTTAATTACATCATAAAATATATAATCACTTTTCGTAATTAAAACTTGAGCCAAATCAATACCGAAAGGGCCATAAATAGAGAATTGCAGCGAGTCGGGTTTTTTTAGTTTAACCTCAAAACTCGCTTTAGCATTAAGTCCAGGACTATCAACACTAAAAACTCCATTACCTTGAAAAGTTTTTACTTTTCTACGGTTAGCTTCCAGTTTTTTGATCAACCTGTCAGCCGGAAGAATTTCTTCTTCATAAGATTCCTTTGCCGGAACGCAGCTTTGAACAAATGTAATAGTTAAAATTAAAACTATAAATAATATAATAT
>CBEVZC010000315.1:0-2109 GCA_965554225.1 uncultured bacterium
TGATTCATCAGTTGCACTTCCATTTATTTTGTTATTATTATTATTTCTCAAACTGGGAGAAATATAACAAAATTTTATGGATTTTTCATATGGAAAATTTGATGTGTGAAAATTCACAGAAAATAGTTCACCTGGTTGTCTTACAAAAGGACAAGTTGTTGTTAACTTATTAAAGAGCAATAACTTAAAAAATTAGTCGATAATCTTAGGGAATGCCATTTAAATAAAAATCATAATTAGATCAATATAAATGGAAAATTGAAGAGGCTGTCTTAAGTCTATCAAAACATTCTGCTAGAATTTGTCAATTTTGAGTATCTATATTATTCATCATTTATTCCACAAACATAGAAAACTTCAAAAAATTAAGATAATTGTTTATTAAGACAGCCTCAATATTTTATTTGTATCTCATTTTAAATTCTTCTTGTGCTTTTTTGCGCTTTGCTTTTTCTTCAGGAGGCAATTTCCCGGTATACCAAGCATGTTCCGGTCGGCTCAATAGAGTATCAATTTCACTTAAAAGAATTTTTGCCCCTGTAACTTTTTTAGGATCGGACGATTTTAGATTCTTTTCTCCAATCCTTTTAAGCTCCGGAAGGAATTTAATATACCAGTGTTTTGCAACTTCATAAAGCCCGTGCCAGTGTGTATAATCCGGTGCCATCATAGAAACACCGTGTCTGGCTCTACGACCTTCATGATGCCAAATTTCCCACCATACCCATTCAACTTCTTCGTCAAACTTAGTATCCGTAATTAATTTATTCTTATATAATATTTTCATTAATTTTATTCCGGGCTTTCCAAATTTGGAATTATATAGATCGATTACACCATCATACTGTACATAAAAGTTATTGACATAATTTTCAGAGTGACAAACGGTGCAAACTTTCTTCATATTTTCTCTTCTGGTTTTCCAGTTAACCTTTGACATTTTAACCAAGCCTAGCTTTTTATCCGAAACTTCAGGACGAACGGAAGTCGGTGGTCTGTTATTCCAACTTATCCTCTTACCAACATCATGTGTAACAGGAATTAATTCTCCGTCCTTTGTCCTAACAGCTGACATATGGCACGTTGCACAAGTTGGTGCTGCCGTATAATCTTCCCCAAGAACCCATTTGCTGCTTTCCATATTAAGATCTTGTTCGTGAGCTCTATATGCAATTCCATGTTTTGATTCTTCATAAATTTCCTTCTGCGGGTGATCGGGACCCAAGTGACATTTTCCGCAATTTTCAGGTCTTCTTGCCTGCTCAGCAGAAAAAGCATGTCGTTGATGGCAAGCCGTACATGATCCAACACTGCCATCGGGATTAAAGCGACCAATTCCTGTATTCGGCCAGGTGCTTGCTTTAAGTGTTCCATCTTTATTTACCTCTACAACTGATCCGTGACATTGTTTACATCCGCTAACCGTTAGCGCCGAGCCTCCGAAAAAATTATTATCACCCTCTACAATATCGGCTAGAAAATTATCTAATGAGCCAAGGATTGCACCAGCTTTAGCATGATGGCTCTCTGAAAATTCCGAGACCTCATTAGGATGACATCTGCCACAGTCTTTTGGAGAAACAATTACACTTATAGTAAATCCATTATGTTCGAATGCATCTTTATCTTCTTTGTTAGCGGAATGGCATTCAAAACAACCAACATTGGCTCTATAATGTTTTGATGTACCCCATTCCTGATAAATCGCGGTTGTCTCACTTGCGTGGCACTCAATACACGATTTTGTTTCATCTGATAATTTCGCTGGTAGAACTGTCTGAGCTTGAATATTATCCGATAAACTGGCTAAGACTAGAATTAGAGTTACTGCGATTAAAGATTTTGTTCTCATCGGCACTCCTATTTATTTGTATGAATGGTTGGATTCGCTTTGACGAGTAGATATATTTCCTGTAAAATGCTCAACTGAATTTATTCTTTTAAATAATTTTAAATATTTTTCTTTGCTGACATTATTATGCCAGTTATTTGTAACAATTGCAAAAGATGTTATTAAGAAATAAATAGCCAGAATTACATACCCAACATATTTTTTGTTGAAAACTTTTTTCTTTGAAAATAAGGTTTTAATTTCAAGCGTATCTGCAA
>CBEVZC010000316.1:0-2073 GCA_965554225.1 uncultured bacterium
GGGATTCGCTCCCAACAACAGCTTTGGATACAACAAACACTTATTACAAGGGTGCAGCATATTTAAATTTTAACACAGTTTTATTTAACAAGTTAATTGCCAATGCGGGTATAAGGGCAGATTATTTTAATGTTCTTGAAAATAAATTTTATTTCTCGCCACGCTTATCACTTTCATATCTGGTTACAGATATAACAAGAATAAATTTCAGCACAGGTATATATTATCAATCTCCTTCATATTTATGGCTCTTAGGCGATGAGATGAATACGAAGTTAAAAAATATGCGCGTAAATCAGTTCATACTTGGTTTTGATCATTATGTTAGTGCAGATGCTTTAATTAAAGTTGAAGGATTTTATAAAGATTACAACGATTATCCGGTTAGTTTGATAAGAACTTATCTTACGCTGGCAAATACCGGTGCGGGCTTTGGTGATGAAAATTATGAATCATTTGGTTTGGAACCGCTTGCCGCAAGTGGAACAGGAAATGCAAAGGGAGTTGAGTTTTCTCTTCAGAAAAAATTATCCGATACTCCATATTACGGAATTGCAAGCTTAACTTACAGCGTTGCAGATTATGCTGCGCTGGATAAAATTGAAAGAACCGGCACTTACGATCAAACCTGGATTGTAAGTATAAGCGGTGGTTATAAATTCAGTAAAGAGTGGGAAGGCAGTTTTAAATTCCGTTACTCGACCGGAAGACCTTACACTCCATATAATCCAGATGGAACACAAAATGTAAGTGATTACAACACTTTGCGTTTTCCCGCAAATCACAGCTTAGATATAAGGGTTGATAAATACTGGTTTTTTAGCGGATGGAGTTTGATTACTTACATTGATATTCAAAATATTTACAACCGGAAGAATACGACAGGTGTGAGATGGGATGTGAGAACTCAAAGCCCTGATTTTAACGAAGCAATCGGAATACTTCCATCAATAGGAATTAGTGCAGTTTTTTAGCAAAATTATTTTAAACTGCATATTGAACTAAAATTTTAAATAAGTTGTTATTATTTCAAAAAAAGGAATACAATGGGAACTTTAATGTTAACCTTAGCACTATCTCTTTTTAACTCATCACCCAAAGGAGATATTACAAATATTGAAAACTTTGTAGTAAAAGATATAAACTTAAATGAAGTAAAATTATCGGATTACAAAGGAAAGGTTTTGCTTATTGTAAATGTTGCAAGCAAATGTGGCTTTACACCCCAATACGAAGGGCTTGAAACAATTTATAAAAAATATAAAGACCAGGGTTTTGAAATACTTGCATTCCCCTGTAACGATTTTGGCGGACAGGAACCCGGAACAAATGAAGAAATCAAACAATTCTGTTCATTAAACTATAGTGTAACTTTTCCTATGTTTGATAAGGTTCATGTTAAGGGTGAAAAGAAAGCAGCGTTATTTGAGATGCTTACGAATAATCCTGTAACAGGAAAATCTTCTATTAAATGGAACTTTGAAAAATTTATTATTGATAAGGAAGGAAATGTGGTTGAGAGATTTAGAAGCACCACAAAACCTGAAAGCAAAAAAATTATTTCATTAATTGAAAAAGAGTTGAGTAAATAAAGTGATATGAGTTATATTTTTAACAGTTATGGGTCTAATTATGAACGGTGAAACAGTAATATTTAATTTCAATTCCCAATCAACTTCAGGTAATTGGAAAACTGTAGACGATGTTGTTATGGGCGGAGTTTCTAACAGCGAATTTGTGATTAACGAGGACAGCACTGCTACATTTTCGGGAACGGTCTCCCCGGATAACAATGGTGGCTTTGCTTCTGCCAGGACTTCACTAAAAGGTGAATATAAAGATTTTAAAGGTGTTATTATTCGGGTTAATGGCGATGGAAACATCTATAGTTTAAGGTTTAGAACAAACGAAAATTTTGATGGAATATCTTACCAGGCGAAATTCAATACCGAAGAAGATAAATGGCAAGAATATAAAATTCCCTTTAGTGACTTCAAACCAACTTACAGGGGAAATACGCTTTCAGGTAAACCGGGGCTTGAATCAAAAGATATAAAACAAATAGGTATACTC
>CBEVZC010000317.1:0-2072 GCA_965554225.1 uncultured bacterium
TTTCTCTTATTATTGCCAAAAATCTTTTTTTGGGGAGTTTTACCAGGGCTATATATTTTATCTGCCGTGTGAAATCATTATATTAAAATCAAAAACCAGACAATTAAAAGGATTGACAATGAAACTTAGAATTTTAGTATTACTGTTTTTATCAATAATTTTTTATTCTTGCTCAGGAAATAATCCGCTGCTTAAACCTGACACCAAAGAATTAAATGAACATTCACCGAATAACTTCCATGTGGTTTTCCACACTACGAAAGGAGATTTTACTATCGACGTATCACGGAAATATTCGCCTTTAGGGGTAGACAGATTTTATTATCTCGTTAAAAACCACTATTACGACGGCAACAGATTTTTTAGAGTTGTTCCCAATTTTGTTGTTCAATGGGGAATGAAAGGTATTCCTGAAATTGATAAACTTTGGGAGAAAATTGGAATAAAAGACGAACCGGTTAAATTAAGCAATACAAAAGGTACAATTGCTTTTGCCCGCGGCGGACCTAATACGAGATCGAATCAGCTTTTTATAAATTTAAAATATAATGCACGCTTGGATACTTCGGGCTACATGAATGTAAAAGGATTTCCGGCATTCGGAAAAGTTATAAAAGGAATGGACATTGTTGAATCGATAAATCCGGAATACGTGCAGAAGCCAAACCAGGACTCAATTATGGTGAAGGGCAATGGCTATTTAAATAAGAACTTTCCGGATTTGGATTATATAATTTCTACGGAGATTAAATAGGTTTATTCTTTTGCTGTCTACTCTTATTCATAGCCTTAACCATACTCTGGTAATTCATAAAAAATAAAAGATGTTATTTCAAAAGAGATCCCGGTTCCATTAATAAAACTTCAAAAATTTTTTCCTTGACAAATATCCGGATATTAATTATCTTTATTGCACAAATATGCAATAATACACAAAAGCAAGGAATAAAATGCGACGCGGAATGAAAATGGGCGGCAGAATGATGGGACAGATGATGGATCCCAGGAGTAAATTTTTCATGGCTCTCGCTAGCGATCAACGTATTAAAATTTTAGAAAGCCTTAAACAAGGCGAAAAAAGTTCATCCGATTTGATTTCCGTTTTAGAGCTTGATCCTTCTGTTGTTTCAAGGCATTTGATGATGCTGCGTAATGTCGGACTTGTCTCTGCCAGAAAAGAAGGCGTGTCGCTTTATTTCACTTTAGCGGATGAACGTTTATTAAAAGTAATTGAATTAGCAACCGATATTACAAAAGATTGGTTTAATAGATTTCAACATTTTTTTAGATAAATTAATTGAGGTATTCTAGTATGAAAATTGCAGCAGTAACAAACGACGGCGAAAGTATTAGTCAACATTTTGGACGCTCGCGCTATTATAAAATTGTTTCCGTAGAAGACGGGGAAATTAAAAATAGCGAAATTAGAGAAAGAGGAACGGGACATTTTGCTCAACAACAGCAACGCGAATCGCACACAGACCATTTTGATGCGCAGGGCAGACATGGGTTTGGCGCTGATGCACAAAATAAACACGTGATGATGGCTAAAGAAATAGCCGATTGCGATGTGTTGATTGCCGGCGGAATGGGTGCCGGTGCTTATCAAAGTTTTAAAAGTGCAGGCTTGGATGTTATATTAACCGATAGAGCAAACATAGAAGAGGCTGTACAGTCTTTATCAAAAGGCGAACTTGTTAATTTGTACAGAGAGAGAACAGACTAAAATATTAATCCCGGCAGTTTGTAGCTGTCGGGATCTTTTATGATATATTTTTTGTCTAACGATTGCAAGATTGTGCAATAATTAAATAACGAAACATTGAAAGAATTATCATTAATTAAACTAAATAAAAGGAGGTGAGTAAAATGTACGGACAAAATCGATGGAAAGGCAGTTTTGGTCATGGTTTTGGTTTCGGCGGCGGATTTGGAAGAGGTTCCGGAATGGGTCCTTTTGGATTCGGCCCGAATTTCCCGGAAACAGGATTTCCAGTAATGGATGAATTGGAGATGCTAAAACGATATAAAGATCGTCTTGAGCTTCACAAACGTGATCTGGAAGCGGAACT
>CBEVZC010000318.1:0-2062 GCA_965554225.1 uncultured bacterium
TATTACTTTTGTAGCGGCACCGCTGGTTTTTATAGTTGCTTGAGAATTTATTTTTAATCCATATAACGTCCAAGAAACTGCTGATGTTGTATAAATTCTAAAATTAACAGGCGAACCAACTCCCGAACGATCGACAATATAAGACCCTTTCTGTTCATGGAAATCGTACAGAGTTAGTATACTTTCCGATACTCGAGATCCTGCTTGGGTAACATATAAGGTTGCATTATCACTAACAGTAGAACCACCAAGTGTATCACTAACAACACAAGAAAAAACCGAATGGTTATCTAATGCCACAGCAGGTGGAGTAGTATATGAAGAAGAAGTTGCTCCGGAAATATCTACACCGTTTTTTCTCCATTGATATAGTATTGTGTCTGCTCCCGTAGCTGCAATTGAGAATGTAGCAGTATTATTTACAATCGTCCCTTGGTCCAGTGGCTGTTGTGTTATAGTTGGTGCTTGTGCGTTAATAGAAAATGTAAAACCCCCAAATAATAACAGTATTACTGCTAAAATTGATGTTTTTGTCTTTTTCATAAATTTACCTCGTTTTGATTTGTTAAATGATTTTGTTCTAATTGAGTTTCAGACTCTTTAACATTTTCTGAAGTAATAACTTTATCCACAATATAATCTTTAATATCTTTTGCATGAGTAAATATTATTAGTTCTCCTACTAAACCGATTGAAAAAGATAGTACACCAAAAACTAATAATAGGATACTTACCAGAACAATGGGTCTGTCTGCAAGGGGAATTCCAAGAAAAATTCGTTGAACAAACAAATAAATACCCAGCAATAGACCAAGACCGAAAATTATTAGTCCTGAACTGCCAAAAAATCTAATTGGTTTTTTTGTAAATTTGATAAGAAAAAAAAGTGATAATAATTCAAGTGATCTCTGAATATAATTACGAAAAGGATAAAATTTTTGCCGGAAGTCTTTTTGATGTTGAGTTACTTTTATTTCCTCAACTTTATACCCATAACGCCATGCCCAAAGCGGTAAAAATCTATCTTGATCTCCATACATATAAATTTTGTTTAACACATCTCTCTTAAACGCTCTTACGTTACATTTTAAATCATGAAAGTTAGTACCCACAAACAGCTTAATTAGTAAATTGAAAAACTTTGACTGGATACTATTTAAGTATCCATCTATCCGTGGGAACCTCCACCCAATTGCCATATCTTTGTCTTTCAGGGCATTTATTAATTTGGGAAAATCTTTTGCATCTACTTGATAATGAGAGGGCAGGGTAAGTATTAATTCACCTGATGAATTTTCAAATCCCGCTTCAAGAGCCGTAGCATCACCAAACCATCTTCCTAACTTAAGTAGCTTTAATTTCTCACCATTTTTATTTAATTCTTCTAACTTCTCTTGTACTCCAGGTAAAGCTCCATCAATTACATAAATAAACTCATAATTTAGTCCTGTAGCTTCGATACCTTTTTTATAATCATAATAAAGCTTTATAGGATCATCAAAATCGTATTTTTCATAGTAAACAACAATAACCGATAAATCTATTTTTAAATTCATTAATTAACTCCGTATTAATTATTTTGTTGTTTATATTTGAATTGATACATTTTCTCTATTTTAAGGTTTCCACTTTGATAAATAAGATGACTAATTATTCCTAAAAACAATAGTGTTAGGCTCAGAACTCCGAACAATATACTACTGCCTAAAGTTACAACGATTGTTTCTTGTTGATACCCAATAATCTGAACCAAGGCCAGAACGAGAGAAATTAAAAATAATAAACCGCTTATTAATGCCCCTGTACCAAATCCAAAGAGAGGTTTATAAAACGATGAGAAAACTGTTTTTAATGCTAAAAGATCAAGAATTACTTTGTAAATTCTAGACAGTCCATATTTTGATGAACCGAATTGCCTTGAATGATGTTTAACTTTTATCTGTGCAAACTTAGCTCCCGCCAATGCTGTAATGACCGGTAGCAACCTGTGCATTTCAGAATACATAGGGAAATTATGAATTATTTCCGATTTATAAGCACGTATTGCACAACCATTGTCTTT
>CBEVZC010000319.1:0-2038 GCA_965554225.1 uncultured bacterium
TCCCGCGTCCGACAAAGGAAGATAAACGCTACAATCCCGATTTGATTCGTACCACATATTGGATGATGACAATATCAACTGCGATGAGATTTGTCTTTCAGGTTTGGCTTGGCTTTGAATATTTTAAATGGATATCGATTGGGGTTTCAGTTTTTTCAATATTTCAAATTATTGCGATAGCACTTTTCTTTTATTCAATTTGGGGAAGAATAAGATCAGTTGGGAGTTACAAAAGGGAAAAAGAAGGCGAAAAATTTTAACGAAGGGGAAAAACAAAATGAGTTCAGAAAACAATCAGCAAAACACAACAGAAATAAGCGCGGTTAAACTATCGGATGAAATTCAATATCAGGATTCTGGGATTGTTAGCAAGCAATTAATCAAAAAACCAAATGGAAACATTACTCTGTTTGCATTTGATAAGGATGAATCATTAACCAAGCACACATCAAAATTCGATGCACTGGCTTACATAGTGGAAGGCGAAATGGAATTTAAGATTGTCTTGATTACAATGGCAACAACCTTTGCAGGAAATTTGACACTGCTTGGTTCAGTTGCTAATTTAATAGTAGCCGAGTCTGCAAAGCGGTGCGGAGTCATTTTATTCTTTTTCGAATATCTAAAGATTGGAATACAAATAACAGTTGTCACTTTACTTATCGGTATGCTGTGGCTAAATATTTTTTATTGATATTGGCATAAATCATAAAATAGTTATTTGGAGATTATCATTAAATTACTGAATACCGACAGCACAAAAACTCAACAAACATTAAGAAGCATCCCGCTATTCTCTGAATTAAGTATTGCTCAGCTAAGGGAATTGACGAAAATCAGCCGGTTAAAACCTTTCAACAAAAATGAAATGATTTTTTTGGAAGGTGATTATTATAAAGGGTTTTATATTCTTCTTAAAGGCACAGTAAAAATATTCAAAGTTAGTGCCGACGGGAAAGAATCTGTAGTTCATATTGCAAGACCCCTTACTATTTTTGCTGATATTCCACTTTTTGAAGGAAGAGATTATCCTGTGAATGCAGAAGCTTTGGAAGAAAGTCTGACTTTGTTCATTCCCAAAGAAGGATTTATTGATTTGATTAAAGCCAATCCCGAAATCTCGTTAAAAATGCTTGCCGGTTTTGCTAAACGCTTAAAAGCATTAGTTACACAAGTTGAAGAACTATCAACAATGGAAGTAAAGAATAGAGTAGCAAAATATTTATTAAAAGAAGTAAAGAAAAATAAAACTGATAAGCTTCCCGAACCTTTCATTAAACTTACTGTACCAAAATCTACAATTGCTTCATATATCGGTACTATTACTGAAACACTTTCTCGATCATTTAAAATACTCCAAGATGAACAGGTTATTCGTGTAGTTGGTAAAAAAATATTTATCAGTAATATGAAGAAATTAAGAGATTTGGCAAAATAACTTTAGAAAAATCTAATAAATTCTATTGAAATAATTTTAGATTTTAAACTATACCTAAAACTAAACAAATCTGACTTAAGTCAATTTTTATATTCTCATCTCCAATTATTTTAATACGAAAGATATTTTAAATAAAACACAGTTGGAACATGTTTACAACAGTAAGATATTTTGTGAAAACCAGTATAATATTTTTAATTACTGGAATATTGACTGGTCTATTTATGTCATTTTCAAAAAATGTATTCCACTCATTTTATACTCAGGAATTAGTTTCTGCACATACACATATAATACTTGTTGGATCTGTAATGATGATGATAATGGGTGTTGCACTTTGGTTTTTCCCGCGAGCTGAAAAAAATGATAAAAAATACAATCCGGATCTCATTCGGATAACTTATTGGATTATGGCTATTGCCACTGCATTAAGATTTATTACACAATCTATTTCCGGATTTATTTTTATTGAATGGCTTAATGTGTTGATAACTGTAACATCATCTTTTCAAGTTTTGGCAATTATAATGTTTTTTTATTCAATATGGGGAAGAATCAGAGCAGTTGGAAGTCAGTATCGTGAAGCAAAAGGAGAAAAGT
>CBEVZC010000320.1:0-2027 GCA_965554225.1 uncultured bacterium
CCACTGAGGCTGTCTCAAAACTATTATTAAAAAATTTAATTATAAGTTAGCAAATATTTAAATATATTTGAGGAGACAAAAAAAAGAAAGGAACCATGCAAATAGAAACAGACTATTCGAAAACATATTTACTTCCCCCCTCATTAGAGGATTGGGTTCCGGCAGACCACCCGGTACGCTTTATACGAGACTTTGTTGATGCGATAAATTTATCAGACTATGGGTTTAAGGAACGACAAACAGATGAAGGTAGACCAAGTTATTCAAATAATATATTACTGAAGATATGGTTATATAGTTATTATGAAAAAATATACAGTACACGTCGAATAGAAAAAGCGTGTAGAGATCAAATGCCTTTGATATGGCTAACAACAATGCACGCACCGGATCATAATACACTTTGGCGATTTTTTAAGAACAATAAAAGCAAGCTTAAAAAGATATTCAAACAGACAGTAAAATTAGCAGTAATAAATGACATGGTAGGTTTTGTAGTCCAAGCCGTAGATGGGACAAAGATAAAAGCGGATGTATCGAAAGAGAAATTACTTTACGGCCCGGATTTAGAGGAGCTTCTAAGTATAGTAGAAAAATCAATAGAGATGGCAAATGAACAAATAGCAAACATTGAGGAAAAAGAAAAAGGGAAGCCGAGTGATAATTTGCCAAAGGAATTGTATGGAAAGAAGAAGTTGCAGAGTTTAATAAAGAATGGAGTAGAGGAATTAATAGAAGAAGAAAAAGAGTGGTTAAAAGAGAAATTGGAAGATGGGTTGAAAACCTTAGAAGATAATGGGCGTAAAAAGTTAAATACCACAGATAAAGATTGCAGATTTATTCAAACGAAAGGTGGCAAGGATTTTTATTATAACGCTCAAGGTATAGTTGATGCCAAGGAACAAATAATATTAGGAGCTCAAGCAACAAACGAAGAGACAGATAATCATCTATTAACAAAAATGATAGAGGCTGGTAAATCCAATAGTGGAAAGGCGGTCGAGGAAACTTTAGGAGATGCGGGATACTTTTCCGGCGAAGAAATATTGAAAGCCGAAGAAGCCGGATATTCTGTTTTAGTAAATGAGCCACCGAACTTATCGAAAAAGGGAAAGGGATTTAGAAAAGAAGATTTTGAATATGATACCACAAGAGATTGTTATATCTGTGCGGCAAATAATGAACTAAAATTTATGAGTAAACACAAAAGAAGAAACTATAGCGTTGCAACATATCGCTGTACGGCTTATAAGACATGTACTTTAAGGGAAAAATGTAGTACGAATAAAAGTGGAAGAAGAATAGAACGCTATGAATTTGAAGAGGCTCTTGAGAGACAGCGGGCTAGACGGGAAGAAAAAGATAATAAAGAGTTATTAAAGAAACGGAGTCAAATAGTTGAACCTGTATTTGGTTGGATAAAACATAATGATAACTTTCATCGTTGGCTCTATCGTGGAATAGAATCAGTCGATGCACAATGGCAACTACTGTGTAGTTCTGTTAATCTTCGGAAACTTTATGAAGTTTGGGTGAAAAACGAGCTGGTTTGGAACTGAAATCGGCTATTTTTGTTTTTTTACAGATTATAACTTGAAGGAACCATTTAATGTGTAAACTGTTCGTTGGATAAATCAAAGTGCCGAAGTATCCAACAATTGTCAAAGAATATGATGTGGTTTTGAGACAGCCTCAGTGGTCCTCGACAATATTTGAACATTACCACGCTCTAAAACATCAAATGTTATGTTCGTACTAGGATTATAAGGATTTGGATACGCAGCCAAACCAAATTTATTTGGAATTGTTCTTTCATTATCTTGCTTAACATCAGTAACCTGATCATATACTTGAACATCAGCAGTACCTTTGAATTCTCCATTTTCATCCATTGTAGGCAAACCTTCAAAATTGTAAATACCATTTCCACCAAAAGAATAATAAGTATTATATCCAGCATACTTACCATAAACTCCTGCAGTTGCACCCTCAATACCCAAAGAAGTATTCTCGTCATAAATTAAAAA
>CBEVZC010000321.1:0-2024 GCA_965554225.1 uncultured bacterium
CAATACCGTTTTTTGTAAAGGGGGATACAACTAAACCAGCATTGAATATTACTTTTGACGGGAATGATATATTTGACGGCGAATATGTTTCTACTAACCCCAATATTAAAATTGAATTAAATGATCCGTCTTTAATTCCCATTAATGATACTTCTTCTGTAATTCTTTTGTTAAACGACAAGCGGGTTTATTATTCTAATAATCAAGATAAACTTTCAATAAACTTTTCCGGGTCAAATCCGAAAGTAGTTGTAAATTACAGACCGACTTTGGAAAAGGGAGAATATACATTAACAGTATTCGGAAGGGATGCTTCCGGCAATCCGGCGGATTCGGCCGGAATAACTAAAAACTTTATAGTAGAAAGTGAAACTAAATTATTGAACCTTTATAATTATCCCAATCCTTTTGCTAATGAAACTTATTTTACATTTAAGTTGACCCAAATACCGGATGAGATAAATATTAAGATATACACAATAGCCGGCAGATTGGTAAAAGAAATTACTAAAACCGGCAGTGAGCTGAATTTTGATTTTAATAGAATATATTGGGACGGCAGGGATGAAGATGGAGATTTATTGGCAAATGGTGTGTATCTTTACAAAGTAATGTTGAAAAATAAAGACAAAACAATTAGTTTAACTCAGAAATTAGCAATTACCCGGTAAAGTTTAAATAAAAAAGGACGGAACAATGAAAGCTAAATCATTAGTCTTTGCAATATGTTTTATTTTTGGAATGCATGCAAAAGCACAATCACCTTATATGCATTTAGATCCTAGACAAGGATTCCTTGGAGGCGGTTTTGGTGTTACGTGGATAGATGATAAACCGCATTACTCAATGCATCTTTTCCCTGAGTTTGCTTTTGCTAATTTCGGTGTCGGACTTGATCTTAATTTGGAATTTGACGCCGAAGGTAATGTGCGTACTGAAAACTTTAATGAATTTTCAGATTACCTAAGTATTATTCGTTATGTCCGGTATGGATATAAAGGTGATCCGGTTTACGCAAGATTAGGAGCACTCGATTACGCTTCACTTGGTCACGGAAGTATTATGTATATGTACAACAATAGTCCAAGCTATGATACGCGTAAAATTGGTTTGGCGTTTGATGCTGATTTCGGAAGTGTTGGTTTTGAATCTATATACAGTAACTTCGGCGAAGCCGGAGTTGTTGGTTTACGCGGATATTTTAGACCGTTGCAATTTACCGATTTAGCTTCAGTTCCTATTATTGGCGGGTTTGAAGTCGGTGCAACTTATGTGACGGATTTTAATCAATTTGCCGGTGTTCTATCCGGGGGAATAGATCCGGCTACGAATAATTTTAACGCATCTTTAGATAACGGTTCAGTTAGTGCTTATGGTTTCGATATTGGCTTACCTATAATTAAAACTTCAATTGCTAAATTGCAGTTGTATTTTGATTATGCAAAGTTTGTTGATTTCGGAAGCGGAACTAGTTATGGTGCTATTCTTAATCTTAACGGTTTAGGATTAGTAGATTTAAGGGCTAAATTAGAGCGCAGAATAAATGGAGACCATTATATACCTGCATATTTTAATTCATTGTATGAAATTGAAAGATTTAAGTTTAATGATTCTACCGGAGCTGTATCAAGTAAAGTTCAGCAGCTTCAATCCGAAACATCGGTCGGGAATGGATTCTATGGGGAATTACTTGTTAGGGTACTTGGTACGTTCGATATCCTCGGTAGTTATCAAAGATTAGATGATCATCCTAAAAGCGGAATACTGCATTTAACAACCGACATATCACCGAAGAATGCTTCATTTGTTGCACGTGCCGGATATGATAAAATTAATATACAAGATGAAAAGGATCTATTTACTCTTGATGACAGATCGTATCTTTTTGCCGAGTTAGGCTACAAACCTTTACCTTACTTAATTGTTTCTTTAGTTTACAATTGGACATTTACACCGCTTAGGGATGCGGATGATAATGTTATAGATTATGTCCCCCAAAAGAAAATAGAACCGAGAATATCTTT
>CBEVZC010000322.1:0-2016 GCA_965554225.1 uncultured bacterium
TATATTTTTAATTTTGCTGTAAATTACTGAGTTCATTTTTCTATCCATTTAATTTTGTCTTAAACAGTTAAAATGCCTTCTGTTTTAAATAATTCTTCTATTTCATTAACTTTGCTGCGGGCTTCAATTTTTACATAATACTTTATAGCCGCATTAGCATAAATATCTCTTTCTACTTCCTTGTTCATAAGGTTATATATTTTTGCTAATTCAAAAGATACTTCAGCAATATTAATCTGATTATTGTTGCTTTTATTTATTCTAAGGCAGGAAAGGAGATAATTTTCAGCTAAACTGTAATTTTGAAGATTTATTTCTATTTTCCCTAACGCTTTATAAACATCCGCAATGGTTAATTTATCGTCTGTTTCATGACTAACTTCTAAAGCCTTATTAGCAAAAGCTTTTGCAAATTTATATTCTTGCAATTCAATCAAAATATTTGCTTTACTTAAATAAGAAAGTCCTAAAATACTTTTTAACCCTTCACCAATCGAAATCTCAATACTGTCATCCAGTTCATTTAATGCGGAATGATAATATTTTTGATCGGCATAAACCATTCCCAAATTATGTTTAATTTCAGCTATTCTTCTGTTTAGTTTTAGGTCTTGGAATATTTTAAGAGCTTTTTTGAAGTGAGTAACCGCCAGATCGTGTTCTTTGTAGATGTTATAAATAATAGCAATATTTCCTTCTAATAATCCGATCATATCTTTATTTTTTTCCTGATCAACATTTTCAAGGCTTTTTTCGAAATATTGTTTAGCCTTTTTAAGATTTCCAAATTCTGCGTATAACGTACCAAGTGAATTATCGGATTTAGCGACACCAAGTTTATTTTTAATATCAGCAAATTGAGTTTTAGCTTTTTGCGTATATTTTTTGCTTTTATCAAAATCAGTTATTCTGCCGTATAAATCACCAAAACTTAGATTTATTTCAGCAGTTAATTTTTTGTCAGCACTTATTTTTCTAGCTTTTGTCAATATTTCATTAGCAAAGTTGAATTTACCGTGAGCTATACAAACTTGACCTAAGTTTAACAATAATTCTACAAATTTATTACCGGTAAGTTTTTTCTCTGCATAAGTTATTGCTCTGTCTACATGAAAACGTTCTTTTGCTGGTGAGAAAGCAGCTTCTAATTGTTTTCTGTCGGTTTCGTTTATTTTAGATGGAGTTAACTTAATTCCATATCTTAAAAGCAAGTTATTATTGAATTGTTTTACTTGTTTATTTTCAAAATATTCATAATAATTTTTCAATAAATCCTGGATATCTTTTATAAACTTATCGGTATTATTTAATTTATTTGCAGTCATTTTATTATCTCTGTTTAATTAGTTAACAAAACCGTAACGTGAAAAATGAGGTAATTGAGCACCATAAACAGCTAAAAATCCTGTGCTTACGTCAACTTTAATGCTGCTGTAATTTGCTTTTACTAAATTTCCGTTTCCGTCTATGTAATAAAAATCTACTTTATCAGGATTTATATTAGATAAATCAACGCCGTAATATTCTATGGAATATGAAATAGGTTTCTCAAAAGTTGAAGGTGAAGGGGAAAAATCTGCTGTAACACTTTCACTATTTAAAGTAACACCCATTTTTTTAGTTCCTTCATAAGCGCCGGCAGGAACAGAAAATGAACCTCGGACATAAATTTCGCTGCTCATATTTCCATAAAAGTAAAAACTGCCACCGGTAGAACCGTTAATATATTTACTTAAGTAAAATAATTGTTCGATAGAACTTTGTTGATCAGCAGGGAATGTTAACCATTGATGGTCATTTTGATTCTGTTGAACTTGATTGTCAACCGGTTCAACTATCGAGTTATTGTCTTGGCAGCCAAACATAAATAAAGCTGCAACTGCGATTGTTAAAAATAGTTTCTTCATTTTATTTCTCCTTAATGATTGATTGTTTATCGTTTTTGATTCTAACTATGCAAACAGCATACCAATCCGGAAATATTAGTTTTTGAATCATTTTTAATGTTTCTTCAAT
>CBEVZC010000323.1:0-1982 GCA_965554225.1 uncultured bacterium
AAATTTCCGGAGAAGTAAAAAATCCCGGAAAATATATTAGATTTAAGGGTCTTACACTTTCAAAATTAATTATGATAGCCGGTGGCGTTACAGATTCGGCTAGTTTAAATAAGATTGAACTTACAAGAATGGATACGACAAATCAGACAAAGTATGCTGAAAAAATTACCGTTAGTCTGCAAAAGGACTTTTGGAATACTCCGAAAGATGGTGATCCGGTTCTAAAAGATTTTGACAGGGTTCTAATTAATGCTGATCCAAATAAAACTTATAATAAAACGGTTACGGTTACCGGGGAAATTCTATATCCCGGTACATACACAATTTTGTATGAAGGTGAAAAAGTATACGATATTGTGCAGAGAGCCGGCGGTTTGAAGGAAACTGCATATAAAAGAGCCATCTATGTAAAAAGGTTCAATCCTATTTTCACATTAGTTAGGAAACCTAATTTGCCCGATAGTTTGATAAAATATAAAAGTTTCTTTCAAACAAGTATTTTATCTGGTTTTTCCGATAGAATCCCGATTAATTGGGATAATATTGTAACGGATCCTAATACCGATGAGAATATAGAAGTTGAACCGAATGATACCATTTATATACCGAACAATCCGAATGTTGTATACGTTGTTGGTGAAGTAGGAATACCGGCAACGGTTAAATATAAAAAAGGCGCAAGTCTTTCATATTATATTAATCAGGCAGGTGGTTATACTCAAAATTCTGACAAAGGATCTGAGATTGTTGTTCTTCCTAACGGTAGAAAGTGGGAACCTTCAGGTTGGTTTTTTATTTCTAATCCGGAAATTTTATCCGGCTCAACAATTTTAGTCCCTACAATTTACGAGATTAAAAAAGATGCCTGGCCAATAATTAGGGATACGTTCAGTATTATCAGTTCGGCCGCAATACTTATTCTTACAGTTTACAATCTAACCCGATAATTTATTTGTTTGAAAATGACTGAAGACACTACAAAATCTGCATCAGACCAAGCTTTGGAAAAGCTAAGGGCTTATATTGAAATAGTTAGGAAAAACAAAAATATACTAGTTATTTTCAATAGCATTGTAGCTGTAATCACACTCATAATTTTATTCTTTGTTGTTAAACCTTATTACACAAGCTCAGTAACTATATTACCGGATTCCGGAAGGAAACCTACATTTAATCAATTAAGTGATTTAGCAGCTTTGGCCGGAATAAGTGTTGGTGAAAATGCCGGGACAGAAATTTATCAAAATTTATTAACCGCAGAAACAGTTTTGGCTCCGGCGGTTTATGCAAAATATAAAACTGAAGAATTCACGGACTCAGTTAATCTGATTAAGTATTTTGAAATCGATAACTACAGTGACGAACCGGTTGAAATTAGAAAACGAAAAAGATTTCTGAAAATCAAAAAAATTCTATTGGGAAAAATTCAAACTCGCTTAGATCGAAAAACTAAAATTCTAACTCTAAGTGTTACAATGCCTGAGTCAAAGCTTTCTGCGGAAGTTGCAAATAACATTGTAAAATCTTTGGATAATTATCTTAGAACCAAAACAAAAACCTATGCAAGTGAACAGAGTCGTTATATCGAGAAAAGGATTTTGCAAGTATCGGATTCATTAAATACGGCCGAAAACAAACTGAAAGATTTTAGAGAGAAAAACAGAGTTATAATTTCTTCGCCGGCTCTTCTGTTAAAACAGACCAGATTATTGAGAAATGTAAAAATTCTCCAATCGGTTTATATCGAACTTAACAAACAACTGGAATTAGCTAAAATTGAAGAAGTAAAAGATACACCCATCCTAAATATTAAAGAATATGCAAAAGATCCAATAAAAAAGGCGGGTCCGAAGAGATTGATGATTTTCCTTATTGTATTTGCTTTTTCTTCAATTATATCTTCTTTATTTATGATTTTAAAAAATAATATTTATCAGTTCTTCAAAAAACTCTCTTAACTTTGCAGCGACTCTTTCTCATCT
>CBEVZC010000324.1:0-1961 GCA_965554225.1 uncultured bacterium
AATCCGAAAATGAATGCTTTTTCATTTTTAACTTCAGGATGGAAAGAAATTGGCATGGCATGGCGGAATACTTTTGTTAGGGAAGGGTCTGATGAATTAGGGTTAAACCTAATAGAACCTAAACATGCCGTTAAATCATTTTTAGATGAATTAAATTTTGATCATAGTGGTCAAGAGATAATAATTCATAAGGGATTAAATGGATTTATTGAAAAAGGTCTTTCTGTATCAAAAGTTGAAAACTATCCTTTGCTCGATCGCCTGGTTAAAAAAGGTAAGAATGACTATATGGCTTTTAGAATGTTTTCGGTAAAAAGAGATGCCTTTATTGATCAACACAGATTAGGAACAACACCTATAATGCCTGCCGTAGGTTATTCAGAGATTGGGGCAGAGTTTTATTCACAGCAGACTGGGCAAAATACCCAATTTATGTTTGAGAGGATATCGTTTGAAAATCCCTTTAAACTATTTAAGGAAAAGTCAAGAGAACTTTTTATTGAAGGAAAGCAGAAGTCAGAATCAAGTTGGCAATTAGAAATATCTTCGAAATTTAGCTTAGCTAATTCTGACATATCAAATACAATTTGCCATTCAAAAATGATAATTAACAGTCAATTGGGTTCTTATAAAGATATGAATCCTGCAAACTGGAATATAGATCAAAAAAATACTATATCACTTTCAGCATCTGAATCATTAATGTTAATAGAAGGTGATGGACCAAAGCAGAGAATTATCCTAGGACCATTATATAATGATATTGTAAGAGATGAAAATGATAAAACCCCTGTTATAATTAATGAGAACAGTGTTATTTATCCTACTAGATTTCCTCTCGAGCAGTTAACAAATAAAAAATATCCTTTAAAGTCTTTGTTAATAAACCCCTGCTTTTTAGATTCATTATACCAGGCTTGCGCTGCTCATCTACTTGTAACTAAAAAAAGAGTCTTTTTACCTTGGATTGCTGAGAATTTAGGAATTGTTGATGTACCAAGAAAAGATGGTTTATATACATGTTATGGGCAGATAATTGAAGAAAATGATGAAATTGTAAAATACAGAGTTACCATGCTTGACGATAATAAGAAGATTAGATACTTTGTTAGAAATATTGAGTTTCGTAGAATTAATTTATGATAAATAAGTTTAAAAATACTATTACAAAAGTTGAAGAAGAGCTGAATATATCTATTGGAATTTGTGCATTGCAAGAAGTAACATCCAAGGATGATAAAAATTATCTTTCCTATTACTTATCCAATAATGAGAATTTAATATATAATTCATTTAAATTTAAAAAACGAAAAAATGATTGGTCTATTGGACGAATTGCTGCAAAAAGAGCATATTCAAAATTTACTTCTAATACACCATCGAATATTACTATACTCAACAATGATGATGGATCACCGCATATAGTTGGAATTCCTGACTTAAGTATTTCAATCTCTCATTCTAATGGTATAGCTATTGCGGCAATTTCACAAAAGAATATTGGTATTGATTTGGAAATAATCACAGATCATAATGAATTAATCTTAAATTATTTTTTCAGTAATTCCGAGTCCGATGAGGTCTTTAGATATAAAGATAAAAATATTAAAAACGAATTAATTACTAAATTTTGGACTAGAAAAGAAGCAATTTCTAAATACCTTAAGAAAGGAATGAAATTAAATTTCAAATCAATAGATATTTTGGATGATAAATTTTTCAAAAAAGATTTTTGTCATGATATTATTTCTTTACAATCTACAAAAATTGAAAATTTCTTTTTTTCTATTGCTACTTAAATATTATGAATGAAGCTAGCTCAAAATATGTTGATAAATTAGCAGTAGATAAATTAGTTTTAGAAAAGCTTAGTAAGGTAAATCATTATCCTGACGCATCAAATAATATTGAAATTAATCTAT
Source organism: uncultured bacterium (assembly GCA_965554225.1). Taxonomy (GTDB): domain Bacteria; phylum Bacteroidota; class Ignavibacteria; order Ignavibacteriales; family Melioribacteraceae; genus BMS3ABIN04. Next base: position 1,923 of record CBEVZC010000324.1, read on the forward strand.
GTAAACTAAAAGACCTTAATTATTCGCAAATAAATATTG
>CBEVZC010000325.1:0-1955 GCA_965554225.1 uncultured bacterium
GGAGGAGAAATCAAATTCGATACAAAAGAAGGTGAGTTTACCGAATTTATTATAAGCCTTCCAAAAACATAATTGGTGACAAAATAGCTTGTTATGCATAAACGAGTTTTCATACATATAGTCTTTTATTTATCTCTTATCTGTTTTATTCGGGTATTTGGTCAAAGTAATACTGTTAGGTTTAACCGGATTGATATTGATCAAGGCTTATCCCAAAATATGGTGAGAGATATTCTGCAAGACGGCAAAGGCTTTTTGCGGATAGCAACATGGGACGATTTAAATAGATATGATGGGTATAATTTTAAAGTTTATAAAAATATTGAAGGTGATTCGTCCGGTCTCAGAATCAATAAAATATTACAACTTTTCGAAGACCATAACGGAACGCTTTGGGTTGGAACATTTGGTGGCGGGTTATCGATATTTAATTGAAAGGAAGAAATATCAATATTTTGAATGACTCTGATGACGATGTAACATTTGTTGTTATCAAAGTTAAGTAAGAACCTGTCATTCCGAATCCCCAATCAAGTTGAGGATAGGTTTATTTCGGAATCACATTCGTCAAAAGTAAGATGCTGTCCGAAGGACTCCTTTGGAGAAACAAGTTCAGCATGACAGACAGAAATCGACAAAGTACTGATTTATATCGTTTTCAAAACGCAGATCGGGACGAAGACAGATTGTAATAAAAATGAATTAAGATTTAAGAAAAGTAGAATGAAAATAAATATTAATTATAAAATACTAGTAGTAATATTATTGAATTTAACAATCTGTTTTGGTCAACAAGATTTTATAGGCAACAGAGAGATTGGCAAGCCATTTATCAATTATTACAGTCCGAAAACTTATAAATCTAACGCTCGAAATTGGGTTATTGCACAGGATACAAGAGGTATAATGTATTTTTCAAATGAGTCTGGTGTGCTAGAATATGACGGACATTATTGGCGAAAGATTAAGGTCCCTCAGGATAAAATGGTTAGGTCCATTGCAATTGATAAAAATGATAAAATTTATGTTTGTGCGGATATAGATTTAGGTTATTTAGAGCCTGATACAAAAGGTGAATTACAATATATTTCATTACTGCCATTTTTAGAAAAGAAATACCATAATTTTGGTGAAGTGACTGATGTAAAAACAATTGATAATTATGCCTATTTCAAAACAAAGGATAAAATTTTTAGGTGGGATGGTAATGATTTTACCGTTTGGGATTCGGTTTTTTCTTTTCGTCTAATCAAATTTTATGATAAGATTTACACGATGAATGAAGGTGTTGGTTTGATGATGATTGAGGATGATGGATTAAAGTTGGCACCGGATGGGAGTTTCTTTTCCTCAAAAGCTGTTATTGGAATGCTTCCTTACGGTGAAACAATAAAAGATAATGATTCCGTCTTAATTCTAAGTTCTGAAAATGGTCTTTTCTTATACAATCAAAAGAAATTTTCCCGATTTGAAACTGAAGCTGATGATTATTTAATTGATAATCAGATTAATAATGCTTCAGTAACTGCTGATGGGAATTATGCTTTTGTTACTCAGCGGGGAGGCATTGTAATTATTAATAAATATGGTCAGCTAATAAAAATTATTGATGAGAATTCAGGATTACAGACAAATGTTTGTTATGATGTTTTCAACGATAAGAATGGTGGACTTTGGGTCACAACTGAATATGGAATAAATCACATTAAAGAACCTAGTCCATTTTCATCATTTAAAAATAGCGGTGAATTAAAGAATATTTCTAATTCAGTATATCGTTTCAATAATCAAATTTATGCTGCTACTGAACTAGGGCCTATGATACTTGTTGATAATGATGAAGGATTTCAATTATTAAAAGGAAATAATCAGCCTTCATCTGTTTTCGCTGAATTTCATAAAAAGTTTTTAGTCGGTACCAGTTCGGGCACTTTTATCATTGAAAATAAAACAAT
>CBEVZC010000326.1:0-1942 GCA_965554225.1 uncultured bacterium
GTTCCGACTTTAACATCCTCTAAATGAGGAAGCTTTGCAAGCTGTGCGGGAAGTATTTGTATATCATCCCATTTTGGCAGGACATTTCTGCCAACGCCCATAGCAGCTACAGGTCCGTGATGCCCGGTTTTTGATAATCCGTCTTTTGCAAGCTGATGAATCTCATCCATCCTGTCTTCTTCAGGCGCAGGATGTGTTGAAACGTAAAGACCCAAATACTCATCACGGTTTATATTCGGCGGGAACTCTTTTTCAAACTGAATTATCTCATCTTCATCAACATAAACTTTTCCGTCTTCAACAACGGAAGTAAACTTGTGAAGTTTTTCTTCGTTGTTATATTCGCTTATTCCTGTATCGAGTCTGTAATCCCAATTGTGAACGCCGCAAATCAGGTTATGCCCGTCAACGAAACCATCAGCCATAAGCGCACCGCGGTGAAGGCATCTGCCATAGAACACGGAAACATTATCATCGAATTTTACAACAACTAAATCTGTATTTCGTACGAGTGCGTAAGCAGGTTTTTTGTTTTCTAACTCTTTAAGATTGGCAACGGGGATTTTCTTTTTCATTTAAATTTCCTTTTAATATTTAAGCAAGCGGGAGCAGGGAAAACATTGTTATTACAAACTTTAATTTACATAGTTACAAGTTTAAATAACAAGGGGAAGTTTAATTGTAGGGGTGATGACAGAAGTGGTGAATACAATATTTAACTATATATCTTCTTTTTATTCCTGTATGTAAACCTAACAGTAATTATGATTTCCTTTATTTTCAAATTAAACCCTTTTAAGTTTCATAGTTAAGAAAAATATGTATGTGCTCCTTTCTTCAGAATTGGGGAGAAGAAAAAACTTAATATTTTTACAAACAGAGAAGCGAAACAAATAAGTAAAGTTAATAGCAAGCTAATTACGAATTACTTACTTACAATATTTAATACCTTTTCATAAATAACTTTTGCTGCCTTAAAAAATTCTTTTGCTTTTTCTGTTGATGGTATCCCCTGAGGTATCAGTCCGGCATCCCCTGGATATCTGGAATCTATATATACATCATTTATCTGCGATAAAATATCTTCATCTAATATTAATTTAATACCTTCTTTTAAAATCATACCGTAAAGCTTTTCAAGATCGTGGCTTTTTGGTATTCTTATACTTCTGTCTTCTAATATTGCTTTAAAAGATTTTTCTGCGGTTTGATGGCTATGAAATGCAACACTTTGAGTTAAGTTTTTATCATCAAGCAGTTTTTCTGCTGATAGCAAATCAATTTCAGCATATTTAAGCCATTGCGTAACTTGTTTTTTCAACTGTATATAAATTTGAATTAAGGACCGACAGAACTCATTTCATATATAATTTTTCCGGTCTCTTTTATCTCTTTGGAAAATGAGCTCCCGCTATTAATAAACTCTTCATATTCCGGTATCGTATAAATCAACAGGTCTATTGCTATTTCTCTGTTTAATTCCCTTATAGCTTTTCTGACTTTTAGTTTCATTTTTATTTTTTCATCATAGCTAGACGGAACCTTGTTTTCATCCAACACAATCAGTAAATCCAAATCACTGTCCTCTGTAAGATTTTTATTTGCATAGGAGCCGAATACAATTACTAACTTTGGATTAACTGTTTCTAACCTTTTTAGAATTTTCTCAATATATTTTTTATGTTCGTCTATTCTTTTCATACGGTTAAAATTATTATGATAAATTTTTTAACAAACGATGTTTTAAATATTAACCTTGTTAAATTATAGTGAATATTTTAATTAAAACCAATCCTTGTTATTATTCAGAAAACCATTTATAGCAAATATTAGCCGGATTTCAAAAACCCCTCCCGTATAAATTACTTAAACCACATCTGTCCAAAATTAATTATAGAAAAACAAACAAATGATGAATGAAAATTGATTTGTGGCAAAAATC
>CBEVZC010000327.1:0-1938 GCA_965554225.1 uncultured bacterium
TGATATAGCCGCTGCCTGCGGTCAGTTAGCTATTAAAAATTAAAAGAAACTAAAATATTCATATAAGTTATACTTATTTTTAATTCTAACTATTGAGAGAGAAATATTTTTTAAATAAAAGGTGATGCAATTATGCCTAACATGGAATTATGGTTAACACCGCTTTTACTATTGCCCGGCGTGGCGCTGCTGGTTCTATCAACTTCCTCAAGATACGGAAGAATTCACGATGAGATTCACCATCTGCATGAATCGGATGAAAGTATAAATAAACTGGTCGCTTCAAACTTATTGCATCGGTCAAAGTTATTTAAAAACTCCTTGGTTTCATTATATATTTGCATAGCTTTGTTTTCCACAGCAGGACTGTTAGGCGGAATAGAAAGTATGTGGATACATGACTATCATTTGATAGTTATAGCAATTTCCGGAGTGGGAATACTTTTTCTTCTTTATGCATCTATACTTTTAATTAAAGAATCCAGCTTGTCATTGGAAATTATTGAAGCCCACTACAAACACTTAATGAAAGAGAATATTAAATAACTTCAAAATCAATCAAGTATGAAAAAACTTACACACGATGAAATATCGGAAAACAGAAGTACATTAGAAACTTTAGACAAAGTAGAAAAACTGCCTGTTTATGTTATACTAAATAGTATCAGAAGCTCATACAATGTCGGATCAATATTCAGAACTTCTGACGGAGCAATGATTGAGAAATTATATCTCTGCGGTTATACTCCGACTCCAAGCAAAAAGGAAGTATTAAAAACTGCGCTCGGTTCTCAGGACAGTGTAAATTGGGAAACCGCTGAAGACCCGAAAGATGTTGTTTTAAAATTAAAACAGCAAGGTGTTAAGATAGTTGCGTTGGAACAAACGGATAATAATCTACCGTATTATTCTTTGTCAAAAACAGATTTCCCTATTTGCCTTATTATTGGGAATGAGATCACGGGAGTTTCGCAAGACTTAATTGATTTATGTGATGCTTCCATTGAAATTCCCCAATACGGAATTAAGCAGTCATTGAACGTTGCCGTAGCTTATGGAATTTCTATTTTCGAATTAAGAAAGGTATTTGACCAAAAGTAATTTTTATCATTTCTTTCGAATATTAAAATGAGCGGAAAAAATATTGCAATTTTCGGCGGAGGTCCCGCTGCTATGGCGGCAGCTTATTTCCTTGCTCAAAACAATAACATAACTATATTTGAAAAGGAAAATAATATCGGACAAAAACTTCTTGTAGCCGGGAAAGGCGGATTCAACCTAACAAATAGTTTAGTTCAGAATGAACTGTCCAAGAAATACTCACCAAGAAACTTTTTAGATAATGCAATTTTAGAATTCGATTCCACGTCTGTTAGAAATTGGCTAATGGAAATTGGTATTCCGACATTTGTCGGAACAAGCGAAAGGGTTTTCTCAATAAAAGAGCTGAAGCCAATTGATGTATTAAACCAGATTAAAAACAGTTTGAAAGCAAAGAATGTAAAAATAATTACAAATCAAAAGTTTACAGGGTTTAATAATAAAAACAAACCAATTGTTAATGGTAAAACAATAATAATCGCTGACTACTATATTTTTGCTTTGGGAGGAGCTTCATGGTCAATAACCGGTTCCGACGGGAAATGGGTAAATTCATTTAACGAGTTAGGAATTGGAATACTTCCCTTCCAAGCTTCTAATTGCGGAGTAAATATAAATTGGCCTGATAATGTTAAATCATTCCACGAAGGGAAGCCTTTAAAAAATATCCGAATTAGCTGCGGGGAGCTTACATCAAAGGGCGAAGCGGTAATAACGGAATATGGATTGGAGGGTAATGCAATTTATTCTATTATTCCAAAAATAAGAGAACTAATAAAGCAAAATCTTCAAGCCTGTATTTTCATCGATTTCAAACCGAATAATTCCCTTCAGCAA
>CBEVZC010000328.1:0-1925 GCA_965554225.1 uncultured bacterium
TTTTCAACAGATGCAATTTCTATTGCCTCCTCGGTTCTTCCCGGTCTTAATAAATAAACCTCAAATCCTCTTGTCTCGCTTGGCTTCCGTTTTAGGGAGTTTGCGTGAATCGAAATAAAGAGATTGCCGTTGTTTTCGTTGGCAATTTTACCCCGTCTGTACAACTCAATAAATTTATCTGTTTTACGGGTAAAAACAACCTTAATTCCTTTAAGTTTTTCTTTTATTAATTTCCCTAATTTTAATGCAATTCCAAGATTTACGTCTTTTTCTTTTACGCTATTAACACCTATTGCTCCAGGATCTTTGCCGCCATGACCTGGATCGATAACAACAACGTTAAATTTCCACTTGTTAGAAATTTCTTTGTTTTTTTCAACGCCAGCAAGAAAGTTGTTTTGGATTGAGACCAAAATATCGTCACTGTCAGCATCTTTCGAAATATCATACGACTGATAACCCGGTTTTAATTTAACAGTAAACTGCGGATTTCCTTTAACTATTTTTGATTTCATTCCGGCAACAAGCCCCTTTGGTTTAACGGAATTTATTAATCCCCCAGGAATAGTAATGCCGGAAAAAAACAAATACAGTTTATTGTTTCTAATAGAACCACTTGGCTTCAGGAACCCTCTGCTTGCTTTAAATCGAATTAAAGTTCCATTTGCTTTTTCTTCTATTGAAATTCCGTAGATATCATAATTTGAGATAGTTCTATGAGGGGTTTCAATATCATAATTAATAATTTCAGAAGTATTTAGTTTTTTTGTAGTAAAGGTGATTTTTTTATAAAGTCTGTTAAAAATTATTTTATGCTCCGAAGCCAGACTTAATATTTTGCTGCAGTAATTAATGGGAATAAAAACATCTTTTTTCAATAATAATGTAGAAATGGGTATTTGAAAAATCTGACTGGAATTATTTTTTTTTGATGTAAATATTACAAATTGGTTATTACCGGTAAATTTTAATTTATAATTAGAAAGCTTTATTTCAATCTTAGCGGCGTTATTGTTAAAATAATATGAAGCTCCAAGGGCAAGAGCTAACTCTTTGGAAGAAACGTAAGTAATTCCCGAACGATTAATTGATGAAATGAATGATTCGTTACCATTTCTAAAAAGAGAAACTTTAAGCAGGCGTTGAGAAAAAAGATTGCCGGTTATTAACGAAAAAAGAATTATGAAAAATAAAATTTTAACTCGTAACAGTTTCATATTTAACCAATGAAAGGCAGCATAAATCCGCTATGTTTCTTATAGCTCTTAAATTCATCTCCAAAATGCTTTGCCAGCAATTTATCCTCGGCAGAAGCGCGTAAAATAAACAAAGGAATTTCCACAATAATTATTAAGGGGAGAGCAATAAACCCTAATAATGCAACAGCGGCTCCCAGATCGCTCAAAATTTGAGATAAGTACTGCGGATGCCTGATGAATTTATACAACCCGCCGGTATATAGTTTTTGGTTTTTAAAAACCACAATATCTTGAGAATAAGAACTTCCAAGGGACTTAAAAGACAAAACCTGAACCCAAGAAAAGATTAAAAAAATAATCATTCCAATTACTCTAACTATAAAATATTGTTTTTCAAACTCTTCACCGAGTGTGCCGACTTTAAAAACAGCTAAAAATAATAAAACAAGTACAATTGCAGCAACGTTTGGAGGTGCTTTTTGTAAAAAAGTTTTTGGACGCTCAAGAGCCCCCGTAACCTTTGTTTTCATTCCGCGTTTGGCACCGGAAATATTAGCGCTCATTGATAAAAGTAAATTAATTCCGACTATTAAATTTATTGGATCCATTTTTAACCGTGTGTTTCTTAAATCGTTAGGCAAATATAATAACTTTAATTTATGTTTTTGGTATTTTTTGCTCCTTCCAAAGAAATTAGTCCAATAAGTGAAACTGAAAGTTGATCCC
>CBEVZC010000329.1:0-1925 GCA_965554225.1 uncultured bacterium
TTAATTCGCCGTTTCTGTTGGGCAGATCTAATCGTACTTTTAATGTTCTTGTTTTAGTATCCAGCGTTGGATAAATAAAAGATATCCTACCATTATATTCTTTGCCGGGCAAATAATCGAAAGTAACTTTTGCCGGAAGACCAACCGAAACTTTACTTGCTTCATATTCGTAAATATCCGCGAGAATCCAAAGGTCACTTAAATCAGCAATTTTAAGTAGAGGAGTTCCGCGATTAATTTTTGCTCCTTCTTCAACGCCTTTGAATATTACCGTTCCTGCAATAGGTGAATATAAAGTTACATATTTTCTAACTTGCTGGGTATCGTGTAATCGTTGTATTTCATCTTTTGTAACATCCAATAATTCTAATTTCCTTACTGCATTTTTAATAAGAGTAGAATTACTTCCGCCGTTACTCACGGCTTTGTCATAAGCGAGGGCAGTTAAATATTCCTCTTGAGCAGCAACCAATTGCGGAGAGTATATTTTGACTAATTTTTCTCCCTTACGTACTTTTTTACCCGTATAATTAATGTACAGTTTATCTATCCAGCCTGCCACTTTAGTAGTTGCAACATATTCTTTTTTCTCATTCGGTTGAAGTATTCCGTTTGTAAATATTTCCGGATTTAACTTTCCTTCTTTTACGGTTGCAATTTTTACATTCATATCCTGCTGCATCACGGGGTTAATAGAAACCACTCCGCTTTCACCAGAGTCATCTGCATAAACAGGAACCAAATCCATTCCCATATTCGATTTCCCGGGATGATCGTATATCTCTTTTGGGTTCATTGGAGCTCTCCAATAAAGCACTTTCTTTTTACTTTCTTTACCGGAAGCTGTATTTTCCGTACTGCTTTCGTTACCTGCGGAAGATGAATTACTGCTTTGGAATAAACTGTAACCACCGGCTCCAAGTACAAGTCCTACTAAAAGCAGCAATCCGTAAATCAATATTTTCTTACTCATTATATTGTTCTCCATTTCTATTTTTATTCAATACTAGTTAACTGTTGCCCAGATAGATATTCTAACTGAGAAATACTTTTAGAATAATCTACTCTGACTTTTGCCAGCTCAGTTTTGATATTGAGAATATCGTTTTCCGCTTTTATTACATTTACAAAATCTATTTTGCCCACTTGATAATCTGCAATTGAAGCTTTATAAGATTGTTCGGCTTGCGGTAATAGTGATTTGGTTATTAATTTTTCTCTGCTTTCCAATTCTGATATTTTAGCATTAATATTACCAAACGACTGTTGTAAATTCTGTAAAGTTGAATTGTATTGATCGTTATAAAAGGATTGTAAATTAATAGCTCTATTTACTTTTTCCGTTTTATTCCCGCCATAATTAATTGGGATAGTTATTCCTACTACAACTGAAAGAAAGTCGGGAAAGTTCATATCGGTTTTGTAATTATAATCTCTTTGTGAATACCGAATACCAAGTTTGAAATTAGGATAAAAAGAGTATTCAGCCTGCTTTTTCATAAATTGAGCTTTTAACTCGCCAAATTTTATCTTTTGTAATAACGGTCGGTTTAACCTTGCAATCTTTAAAAGTGAATCTGATTTTACATTGTAATAAACAATAGAAGTTATATTATCAGTAAGAATAGTAGAATTTTCGTTTCTTAATAATAATGCATTAAGCTTTGCTAATACCGCTCTCTCTTTACCTTTTAACGATTCCAGTTTGTCTTTAACCCGCGTAATTTGTACTTCAACTTGAATTATATTTTGAAGACTTGCATTGCCAACTTCATATTTTCTCTTTACAACATTAGAAATCTGATTTAATAATTTTATACTTTCGTTAGATAACCTTATTTCTTCGCGAATAACTTGTAGAGAATAATACAAATCGGATACATCTTTACGAATTTTATTTTGTAAATCGGTTATTTCTTGTCTAA
>CBEVZC010000330.1:0-1860 GCA_965554225.1 uncultured bacterium
ATTTTATATGCTTCGTCAATCAGATATTTATCATGTGTAGCAATAGCAACATAACTTTCATTATCCAACATCTTGTTTAATGCTTTAAGATAATTGTCTCTAATTTCTTGTTTATCCTTGTAAGCAATTTCATCAGATTCAACGTAAATCCCTTTACAAAGTCTATAATTAGGTGTTAACTTTTTTAAGTTTTCAATATCATTCAGCGTTCTTTTCATATAAGCTTGTAATACCAATCCAACATTATCAAATTCAGTCCTTATTTTTTTATAGACTTCAATAGTAGCGCTTGTAAAAGGCGAATCCTCCATATCGATTCGAATGAAGTTATTCAAATTTTTAGCTTTTTCAACTATCTGGCGAACTAAAGTATAGCAAAACTCCTCGTCTATATTTAATCCGAGAGATGTAAGCTTAATTGATAAATTTGAATCCAGTTTATTCTTCTCAATTACATCAAGAACTCTGAAACACTCATCTCTTGTCGCCTCAGCTTCTGATTTTTGAGTAATCGCTTCGCCTAAAACATCAAGAGTAGCTGCTATTTTTTTAGAATTTAAACTCTTTACTACATCAACCGCATGTTGAAGAGTTGTACCTGCAATGTATTTTTTTGCAAAAAGAAAGACTACCGATTTAGGTAAAATTTTAACAGTTGCAACAATTAATTTATTTATTGAATTCACATAAACCCCAAGAATTAACAGAGTAAATTTAAGTGTTGTAAAAGAACTTAGCAACTTCTTGGAAGTAATTTAATACAAAAAAGTCCTTTTTATATTCTTATTTTTCTGTTAAGGAATTTATGTGCAGATTTTCTCGAAAAGATGTAAGAAAAATTCGGATTTTTTTGTCAGTTCATCAATTGTGGAATTATTTTCTATAATAAAATCGGATTTTGATTTTTTAATTATATCCGGAAGCTGGTTTTTCATTCTAAGCAGAATTTCCTTTTCCGATATTTTACTTCTTTGTTTTATACGTTCAATTTTTAATTGATCTTCTGAAACTAATAGTAGAATATAATCAAACATATATTCCATATGCGCTTCAAAAATTAATGCGGCTTCAACAAAAACAATATTATTTTTTTTCAGTTCCATACTCATCAAAGCTTCAATTTTGCGCAATGTCGGCGGATGTAAAATTGAGTTTATTCTTTCCACTTTTACAGGATCTGAAAATACTTTATCTGCAAGATATTTTGTATTAGGTTTTCCGTCTATATACGAAGCGGTTCCGAACTCATTTATAATTTGCTTTTTAATATTATTATCATTCCCTAAAATCTCTTTTGCTACTTTATCTGCTTCTATTACTTGATATCCTTTATTTCTATATAGTTTACTTACAAGAGATTTCCCGGTTCCGATTCCTCCGGTCATTCCGATTTTTAATCTTTTATGTTTCATAACTAACTACAAATCTAAATAAATAAATCCCCTTTTCCCAAAATGCAATTGGAAAGGATTTCATGGTAAAAATAATACAAACTGACGACTCATAAGATGTCTAATAAAAAACATCTGGAGATGCCGGCATGACAAGGACACTTGTCATTGCGGTTTCGACGAAGGATAATACCGGTATCTCAAATTGGGAGATGCCGGTATCCGGCAGCTGCCGGAACCGGCATGACAATAACATTAGAAATAAATTAAATTAGTAAAAAGAGCATGTCATTCGGATTAAGTACCGGCTTGTCCCTTTTGGGAATCTTATAAAATGGACGAATATGGAGATGCCGGTCTTCCGATTCTATCGGAAACCGGCATGACAAAGAGAGCTTGTCATTCCGGTTGTAGCGGAGCGGAATACCGGAATCTTATAAAATGAACAAGTTAAGAGAATACCGCTTTA
>CBEVZC010000331.1:0-1851 GCA_965554225.1 uncultured bacterium
TATTAAAAATTTGATTTTTCTTTGGATATTGAAATATTCAATAATTGGAGGAAATCTTCCATTTATAATAATGTTCAGAAAAAATCATTCTAAGTCAATATTGGTAAATTGATAAAAAAGAAATAAAACATATTACAATCTCAAAAAAAAACCTTCACAAATAATTGCAAAGGTTTTAAAACAATTGGACTAATAAAGATTCTAATTCATATATTTCATTTCATACTTGCTTTGAGCTCTATAAAGTTTATCTTTTGAAGCTATTTTAAAATTAGCTTTTGCACTGGATTTGTCATTCATTCCTTTATAAGCTAAACCTTTATAAAAGTAAGGGGCCCCTTTAGGAACTCTTGATCTTTTAGCTCTAAATTTAAGTGCACCATCTGCAGCGGCAAGTGCTTCCTTATATTTACCTAACTCAATATATGCATTTGCTAATTGCAAATAAGCAGCATCATATTCATAATTATCAACGGCTTGCTTAAGATACTCGACTGCTTTATTATATTTGTGATCATTAATTTCCTTAACACCAAGCTTTGTGTAAGCTAAGCTAGTAAACTTTTTAGCCCTACTTTTTAATCTCTTCTTTTTAGCTTTTTCAGCAAAAAGTTTAAAATTATCAATCGCTTTCTGGTAATCTTTTTTAGAATAGTAAGTAGTCCCCAACCCATTATAGGCAGCTACAAAATCCGGATTTGTTTGAATACAAGCTTTGAAGGCTTCTTCAGCTTTATCAAATTTTCTTAATTTCTTGTAAGCAATACCTTCCTGATAATAAATTCTATAATCTTTAGCTTTGGTTAATGCTTCTTCATAATTCTTTACCGCACCTTGGTAATCTCCGGATTTAATAAGTTTATTACCTTGGTTATACAATTTTGCTGCTTCAGGTTCCATCGGAGTTTTTTGGGCAAAACTCATAGTACTTACAAGTAGAAATGCTGCGAAGAATAAAAACGAAACTCTTTTCATGCCTTTTCCTTTTTTGTTAATATTAACTTGTGCGGAAGACGGGACTTGAACCCGTACGCCCTTGCGAGCACTACCCCCTCAAAGTAGCGTGTATACCAATTTCACCACTTCCGCAAAAATTGAGCTTTAAACATAATTTTCTTATGTAAAAAAATCAATTCTTATTTTTAGTACTTAGCGGTAATGCTTGCAATTTCATTTTATTTAACACTTTAATATAAGTATAAGTTCCATGGATTTTCAATGTTAAAATTTAACTCTTTTTGGCTAAAACTTTTAAGGTGACAACAACCTAGAAAGAAAATTTACTGTTGGATTTTTTAGATGGTGCTATAAATTTATATTATTTAATTTTTATCTTTTTAATATTCGATGTTTTCTATCTAGAAAAAAGTTTCTTATCTCCCTGTTAAATCTAAATTCAAAAACCATATATTTTGCTACTTGTCCGGGTGTGAGAATGTCATAAAGAGATTTAACAAACTTTTCTCTATTGTTTAACATTTTCCTATCTACTTTATTTATATCTTTTACGACTTCGTTATAATATTTATTACTTCTATTTTCATTAGCATTAAAAGTATTATTCAATGTAGTAAGTAAGCTATCTTTTTCTTTAACCAAAGCGTCTTGCTTTTTTTGAAATTTATTTTTTCGGGCAAAAAATTTCAGCGTAATTTTCTCATCTAAATTTAACGACTCTATTAGCTTGATTTTTTCTAATTCTTGAAGTTTAGCCCTTCCCCTGAAAAAAGGAGGAAAGTTCTGATGTTCATTTTGAGCTGTTAGATTTGTTACCATTAAAAATAGTACGAGTAAAAATAAGTTAATTATATTTTTCATTGTATACCTATAATATTTTTTTTCATAAGAGTT
>CBEVZC010000332.1:0-1848 GCA_965554225.1 uncultured bacterium
AAAGATGCCTTCCGGTGTATTTCCGTTGCTTAAGTAACCGGGTAAATTTGCAAGGGATATTCCCAATTGTTCTATATGGAAAATACTACCACTTTTGGTTCTTAAGAATTTGCCGTCCGGTCCTTTTATAATTGTTATTCCCGGAAAATTTCTATTGTTTCTGAAAAAAGTATAAATTATTGTTTTATTATTTTGTACCGGGTATTTTAATAAATCAACAAGCGAAGGTATTTTTTTTAGCCATTCCTTTTTTGGATGGAGTAAGAATTCATGGAATATTTTTAGTGTGGGATTTAATTCCCATCTTTTAAATCTTTTGGTTACTTCTTTTGCGTAAAACTTAGATGTTCTTTCGGAGTAATGATTATTAATTAAATAATTTGCCGCAATGCAGAATACTTTTGCATTTTCCGTAGACTCAAAAATTTTATTTATTTCTACTGAAAATGAATTAGGGTAAAGGGATGAGGATGTTTCTATTGCTGCGTATATAAATTTGCTTTTTCTATTTTGATAATTATTTAACGCAGTTTTTAAAGCCGAATAAATTGCTGTGCTTTTGAAATAAGCATTCTCGGCTTTATAAAACGCTGCTTTCCAAAGTTTTTCAGTTTTGTTGTTTAGTTCGGCTGCAAAGGTTTGCTTAAATGTTTCTCTCAGTTCATCCTTAAAATTTACCCTGCTTTTGGAAAGGACAAATTTTGAACGAAGCTGTTTTACGTTTACCTTTCTTTGTGCAAAAATTATAGTAAAGCAAAAAAAGATAAGCAGAACGGAAATGTATAGTTTCATTGTACCTGAGAGTTATTGTAATATTTGAAAGCAGAATATAATAATTGCTTGAGACTAAATCATTTTTTCAACAATTTTAATGAGAAATAATTGACTAAACATCTTATATTATTTAGTCTTAATTTTGCATGGTTTCATTAAAAAGGTAATTCGGAAAAATATTTCATGAAGATAAGGTTTATTGGACTTCTCACTTTAGTATATTTTGGAATTTCAGCTAACTGTAACATTTTTGCACAGGAAGGAGAAGTATTTACTTATTACTCGGACGGCAGCGGAAAGTCAAGGGAATATTACGCTCACGGAGTTCGCGAAGGAACTTCATATTGGTATTATCCTAACGGAAAACTGCGAGCGGAGAAAACTTATACTGATGGTAAATTGGACGGTTGGCTTAGATATTATTTCGAATCGGGTATTATCAAAGAAGAACATAGTATTTCTGCCGGCATACTTGACGGAATATCTAACTATTATTATAATAACGGCGGCTTGCGTGAGTCACGAAATTATAAAAAAGGGGTTTTAATCAGCAGAGATACAGTTGCATATGATTCAACCTTTGTTTCGACTCTTTCATCTCAAAGCGTGGTTAAGAGAAAATCCGGTAATATTCACAATAATGATTATTTATGTAATACCGATATTTGCCCCGAACCAATCGGCGGATTAAAAGCAATTCAGCAAAAAATGGTTTATCCCGAACATGCCAAATTATATGGTTTGGAAGGAGATGTTTTAATTGCTGCTACAATTGATTCTAGTGGTAAAGTTTTAGAGGTTAAAGTTGCCAAGGGAATTGGGCTTGGCTGCGATGAGGCTGCAATTGAAGCTGTTCGAAATACACGTTTTATTCCGGGTCAAGTTAATGGTAAAACCGTAAAATCAAACGTATCGTTTAAGATAAGATTCAGATTAAAGAATAAACCATTAATTACATCAGAGCTATCGCCTGTCCGCCAAAGGGAAGAAGTCTTTTTTAATAACATTAAATCTGATTCTTCGGATTCGAATAAACCTCAGGTTATCATTCCCGTATCGGATTCAATTGGGGAA
>CBEVZC010000333.1:0-1839 GCA_965554225.1 uncultured bacterium
TGATAGAAGCAAATCCTTATTTTATCTCTTCGGTTAATAAAGATTCAATGTTGTCAAATTTAGAAATCATATCTTTCATGTAATCGTCAAGCATTCCGGCAGCTTCCTTGTCTAGCTTTCCGTATCCCTTTAATCCCTTTGATGTACTGTCCGTTAGAATAGTAATTAGATAGCTCACCTTGCTGTAGACAACTTGATGCTCGTTAAGTTTTTCAAAGTCGAGATCAAATTTTCGAAACATCTCTTCGTTTTTAACTTTAACTTTTTTAATTATATTAAGAATATTTTCCCTTTGATCTGAACTTAGAGTTTTATTAATTCTTTTCGTTAACCGATTTTGATTGTTCAAAATCAAACTTTCGAGATCATCTAATTCCTTCTCAAGCAAACGTGCGGTAACGGAAATAACCCGCTTGTGGTTGGGGGGTAAACTAACTTTATCGCTCATAAATTAAGAATCACTTTAACTTTGAAAATTTCTTTCAAAATTTAATGAATTCTTTATTCAAATCTTTTCAAATAATTTTATAGTCGTTTTTCTCTTACCAACGGTCGAAGGATATAAAATATTCTCAGTAAAGAATCAAATATATTCTAGTTCGCAATTACTTAAATTTTAAGGGATACTTAGCTGAATGAAAATAGGCGGAAAGTTATTTCAGAAAAAATATTTGGAAATGAGACTGATTTTATTTCTCAGTCTCATTTCCTTTTTTTTAATTACCAAACATTATTTAATAAAGTTTAACTTAATTGAATGAATATACTCACCCGTTGTTAATCTTGCTATATAGACTCCACTAGTAACAGTTTCCCCAAGATTATTTTTCCCATTCCATTTGGATTTATAAGTACCTGCATTTAAATAGTCGGAATCTACAAGTGAACTTACCAATCTTCCGCGAATGTCAAAAATTTCCAATCGAACTTTTTCGTTTTTAGGAATTGAGAATTTGATTGTAGTCGAAGGATTAAATGGATTCGGATATGCATTTTCAAGTTTGTATTCCTTCGGAATATTCATTGAAGCCGGTTCAATTGAGGTATAAATACCACCATGGACAGGGGCGGCTGTATGACATGAAGCACATTCCATATGAGTCATAACGTTATTATTCATAGCTGAACCATGACAAGACATACAAACGGCATTATCCGCAGGATCAGCAAAAGTACCGGTAAATGTGTTTGCGAAATGAGCATTTAACACCTCCACAGTTTTTGCCGCAATATCTCCAGCTAATCTTGCACATCTTTCTTTTCTTTCAATATCACCCACTTTTTTATTGGCAACCATACACCATTGGCTTACGGATGAATGGCACAATGGACTTCCGGATATATTTTGGGTTAACGCTCCAACATATTTTTGTTCTACGTAATTTGCATTATTTGCAGCATCTGTCGGCAAGTTTTCAGTTGTGTACCAACCCCAGACTTCATTAATTAAACCTGTTGATGACGCTTTGTCTGTAACTAAGCTTATCAACGCTGAGGCGCCATTTAATGTACCGCAAAGCGAACCCCATCCTGCACCTCCTCCACGACCATATAACATAATTTCAATCGGAAAATTTGTCCAGGGATCCCCCACGGCAGTTTTTAAACATTCAACTATCCCGCCAAATACTCCTGCGCTGCAATCTTTGTCATTCCAATAAAGTGTGTGCGTTTTAATTCTAGCTTCTTCTGGGTCTAAAGTGGAATAAGGATATGGCCATTCAAAACTATTTGTGTTGGCTAATAATTGTCCGCCTGCAAGGGTGTTTAAACCTGCAACGCCAACAACTGCGCCTACGGCAAATTTTGAAGTGTTCGATAGAAAGTCTTTTCTTGTAA
>CBEVZC010000334.1:0-1820 GCA_965554225.1 uncultured bacterium
CTATGATGCAGAATGTGCTTGATTTAATGCTCTATTCTTATGCTTTTATGGTTTCCGGCTTGTTTGTGCCGGTACTTGGAAGTTTGTTCTTAAAAAAGCCCTCTAATTTGGCAGCGTTATTTTCAATGATATTGGGAGGAGGAACGACACTTTTCTTAATTATCACCAATTTGAATTTACCTTATAATTTAGATGCTAATTTCTTTGGAATAAGCATCTCAGCAGTTACATTTATATTTATTAATTTTTTGTCAAAAAGAGGTAATAATTAAATGGCATTTTTAACATTAGACCCAAAAAAATTAAAATCAAATTACGACTATCTCAATAATCTTTTTAAAAAAAATGAAATTAAATGGTCAGTAGTAACAAAAGTATTAAGTGGCAATAAATTATATTTAACCGAACTGCTAAAATTTAACATTAAACAAGTGGGCGACTCCCGCATATCAAATTTAAAAACAATAAAGTCAATCAATCCAAAAGTAGAAACAATTTATATTAAGCCACCGGCAAAACGCTCAATCCCAAGCATTATAAAATATGCAGATATTAGTATGAATACGGAAATTGAAACCATTAAACTTTTATCGAAAGAGGCCAACAAGCAAAACAAAATTCATAAAATAATTATAATGATTGAGCTTGGAGAATTAAGAGAAGGTGTTTTGGGTGAACAATTAATCGATTTTTATGAAAGCATTTTCAAGTTAGAGAACATACAGGTTGTAGGGATTGGGACAAATTTATCTTGTTTGTATGGCGTTTTGCCAAATCATGATAAGTTAATCCAACTAAGTTTATATGAACAATTAATAGAAGCAAAATTCAACAAACAAATTCCTTATGTATCCGGTGGTTCTTCAGTAACAATACCTCTAATTTTTCAAAACCTTTTACCAAAAGGAATTAACCATTTTAGAGTTGGTGAAACATTATTTCTGGGAACAGATATTTACAATAACACCAAATTTAAGAAAATGCACTCAGATGTATTTGCTCTGTATTCCCAAATAATTGAATTAAATGAAAAACCGGTTGTTCCAATTGGTGAAATGGGGACAAATGTTGAAGGAGAAAGTTATGATTTTGATCAATCCAAAATTGGAGAGACATCGTATCGCGCTATTATTGATTTAGGATTACTGGATGCTGATACAGACCATCTTGAATTTGCCGATAAATCTTTAAAATTTGCCGGGGCAAGCTCCGATATGATTGTAATTGACCTTGGAGATAACAAGAAAAATTATAAAGTGGGTGATTTAATAAAAATTAAAATGGACTACATGGGGGCTCTACGAATAATAAACTCAAAATACATCGAAAAAAAGATAAAAAACGACAGCTAATACTTTGCATAATTAATGGTAGAGAAAATGCTAGATTAACCTGCCAGCTGGCAGGTATAAAAGCCTGCATCCCGCTCAAACTGCGTATCTGTTTAACAAGGAAGCAATCCACAATCGGCCACTACTCATACAGTTTCCCGTTTTATCTGCAATTATACAAATGTTTCCCTTCAATTTTATTTTTGCTTATTAATTTGTAAATGATGGATTCAATGGATTGTAATCCGTTATAAGTTAATTGTATTTCGTTCAGACTTCTCTTTAATCTTGCAAGATGATCATCATAACGGAACAGCTTTCCATTGTAAGTGCGCATTGCTTCGTAAACACCATCGGCGAATAAAAATCCGCGATCGAACGGTGAGATTTTTGCATCTTCCGCCGGAAGAAATTTGTTATTCAGGTAAACTATCATTCAGTTATCAATTGAGCTAAATTTGATATTGTAATTTAAGAAAAACGGAAATA
>CBEVZC010000335.1:0-1791 GCA_965554225.1 uncultured bacterium
TACTTTTTCATAAACAGTAGTAAGCAATAATCTATTTTCATCATAAGATGTTTCAATTAAAATCCTTATATCTTCCAATACCGGAGAAAACTTTTCTTCCGAAAAAACATTAAACAAAAAGGCATTTTTTATAAAAAAATTAAAATATCCTTCCGATCCGATATTCAGAGCAAATTTAAATCTTTCAGTATCATAATTTATAATTGTTCTTATTATCTCAAATACTGCTTTAAAATCATTATTCTGAAGAAGTGTAAGTCCTTCGTAAAAAATTGGAGTTAATGCGTTTTGATTATAAGTTTTAGATTCATTGAACTTCTTATTAGCATCTTCAATATTTCCCATTTCAAGGGAAGCAAATCCGCTATAAAGATTAACCAAATAAAGCAGTCCGCTTTTAGTTTCCGTAGGAATATCCAGGGAAAATACTTGCGCTGCTATCTTATTAAATGCAGCTATCGATTTCTCAGGTGAAAAAAGTCTTTTTTCTTTTAGCAAAATTGAGGCATAGAAAATAAGACTTAGAAAATCGTAGCGATCATAGTTACGCTCAACCATTTCTATAATTACAGAAGCAATATGAAATTTTTCATCGGCATTTTTTTGCTTTATCCATTTTGCATAATATTTTTTTATGTCTGTATAGCTGCTGAGCAAAGGGAATAATTCCGGGTGAGATTTTATATATTTTTCCGAATTTTCCAGGACAGGAGTTTTTGCAAGCCAAAAGTAATGGGCATGTTTTATATTAATAAAAAAATCACTTATCTCTTGAGGCAGATTTAATTTGTAGTGAATTTCGCAATTTCTAAGAAATTTGGTATAGTCAACGTTATACTTAACCAAGCCGGCAAATTTCTCTTTTGCATAGTTCTTAAATTTTGCTATTTCTATTTGACGTTCAAGAGCGTAATCTTCCTCCTGAATGTATAATTCTGTTTGAGATAGATTCATTCTTCATCCATGAAGCTTTTTCAATTCCTTTTTAACTCCATAATCGTAAAAAGCACAGGTTTGTTTAAAAGAAAGATGAGAATGGTTTTTAATAATTCAAAATTATCTCAAAGCAGAGAATAGACTGGAGGAAGGTCGGTTAAAGAATTGAGAAGTCAAGTTGACCGTAACACTCAATATAATTTACATGTTTGACAACATAAAATAATGCCGGATTGAAACAAGTTTTTATATTACATTGCTAATTTATTAACTAAGTCCCTCAAAGGAACTTAGTTAACTATAACATTTTGAAAATTACTATAGTAAATCTTTTATTTTTTCAATCGGTCTGCCCAAAACTGCTTTTTCACCTTTTTCGGCAATCGGTCGCTCAATCAGATCGGGATACTTAACCATAAATTCTATTATCTGAGCTTGGTTATAATCACTGTTTTTAAAATTCAGCTCTTTGTATTCCTTTGCACGTTTTCTAAGAATATCTTCCGCTTTCAGGTTCATTTTTTTTAACAAAGTTTTAAGCTTGTTTTTTGTAAACGATTTTTCGTAATAATTTATCTTTTCGTATTTAACACCCATTTCGTCAAGCATTTTTAACGCTTTCCTGCTTGTTGTGCAGGTGGGCTTTTGATATACGATTAATTTAGACATGATTATATCCTTATTTATTAAAAATTTTTAGAGTAAAGTTAAGTACAAAATAATAAAAATGGTAGGATTGAAACCGGATGATAGGAATTAGAATATCTGATTTTGTTAGCATTCATGAGTCTGAAGGTAAGCTTAAGCCAAAAATATCTGCTTTTAAAAAGGTAAGGTTCTATATTTTTTCTGACT
>CBEVZC010000336.1:0-1783 GCA_965554225.1 uncultured bacterium
AACTGAAAGCCGGCTTTTATGAACAAAGTCGTAAAATGATATTGCTGCATTAAAGATTCTCCTCAAAATTTTCTTCTGCAAAATTTTATATCATTTTTGTAACTTTATCTGTAACAATTCCGTCTAAAATAAAAAACGGAGGGTCAATGAAAGTTTATTTAGTTTTATTTTTGTCAATATTATTAGTTGGTTGTCATTCGTGGGGACTAAAAGGCAGCGGAAATATTAAGGAAGAAGAAAGAAACATAGCAGAATTTTCTAAAATTGATATATCGGGATACTTCAAAGTTGATGTCAAATCCGGGGAAACTACATCATTAAAAATTATTACCGATGATAATTTTTTACCTCTCATCAAAACTAATGTTAAGGATCAGACTTTAGAAATCAGCACTAAGAAAAATTTGGATTCGAAAGAACCTATTAGGATTGAAATCTCTACTCCGCATTTAGTTCAGTTGGAATGTTCAGGTGCCAATAACTTGAATATTGCAGGAATAGATGAAGATCAGTTTTATCTTGAGGTAAGCGGCGCTTGCAAAGTTAGACTTAACGGCAGCGTAAGGACATTTAAAGCTGAAATGTCGGGTGCTACAAAGCTGGATGCTGAAGGTCTACACGCTAATAATGTTAATTTGGATGTTAGCGGAGCATCAAAAGCAAAAGTTTACGCTTCGGAAGTTATTAATGCATCAGGGTCAGGAGCATCGTATATTGAATATTACGGAAGCCCGAAAAGTGTAAATACCGATATTTCGGGAGCGGGAAAAATAGAGAAGAGATAAACTATTTATTCGGCTTTTAATCGATTGGAATTTTATAAATTTGTGTTTTCATTATTTTTCAAAAAGGTTACAAAATGAGTAATTCACCTCTAGTTGGTGTTATTATGGGAAGTGACTCCGATCTTCCTGTTATGCAGAAATCTTTTGATATTCTTAAAGAGTTTAATATCCCTTTCGAGGTGAAAATTCTCTCTGCACACAGAACTCCCGGAGAACACGCAGAGTATTCAAAAACAGCTGAGGAAAGAGGTCTTAAAATTATTATTGCAGCAGCCGGAGGAGCTGCCCATTTACCTGGGGTCACTGCAGCACATACATCTTTACCTGTTATAGGTGTTCCGGTTGAATCTAAATCTTTAAGCGGTTTGGATTCTCTTTTGTCTATTGTGCAAATGCCGAGCGGTATTCCCGTTGCTACGGTAGCTATTGACGGAGCAAAAAATGCAGCAATTCTGGCTATTGAGATCCTTGCGTTAGCTGATCATTCAATTAAAGAAAAGTTGGTGATGTACAGACTTAGAATGGCTCAAGATTCAATGGAAAAAAATAATAAGATTCAATTCTGATGGTTTTTATACCAATTAGGATTTGCTATGAAATATGAGTGGATTTATTGATGGCATATCCTAATAATTTTTCTTCATCCCAAGGAATATCTTTAGAAAAATCTTCTTTTCTTACTCGGCATTTTTCGTAGCGGCAATATTTGCAAAGTTCTTCGTTGCAATAGTCAAAATGAATTTTAACCTGCGAGTTTGGGATTTCATTTTTGATTATTGCGTCAATGTAATCATCTTCCGCATGCGACTCTTTAATAGTGAAATAGTAGGGAAGTGTTAAATGAAAATCAATAAATACTCTTTCGGCAGATTTCCAAAACCTTAGCTGATGTAAATCAATCCAATACTCTTTTCTTTTAGAGCTTAATATATTTATTATTTCCTTTAATATTTTTTTATCAGTTTCGTTCATTAACCCGCCAATGGATTCTTTTAATA
>CBEVZC010000337.1:0-1746 GCA_965554225.1 uncultured bacterium
ATGTAAACTGGGGTGATTTGGATTATCTAATTTATGACTTACCACCCGGAACCGGCGACATACAACTAACGTTAGTCCAGACAATCCCTCTTACGGGTGCCGTTATTGTCACTACTCCTCAAGATGTTGCGCTTATTGATGCCAGGAAAGGATTAAAAATGTTTGAAAGAGTTAATGTTCCCATCATGGGAATTGTTGAAAATATGAGCTACTTTATTGCACCCGATACAGGTAAAAAATATGATATATTCGGTTTGGGCGGCGGACAAAAACTTGCAAAAGAATCTAACGTACCGTTTTTGGGTGAAATTCCTATTAATGCACAGATTAGGGAAGGAGGAGATAGCGGGAAACCGATAATTTTTAATATTCCTGATAGCCAATATGCAAGCAAAATTATGGAAATTGCCAGGAATCTGGCAGCTCAAATAAGTGTAACAAATCATGATAACAAAGATAAAAAGATAGAAATTGTGTTAAATACCGATAAATAATTGATTTAAAATGAAAATTAATAGAGACCTTGTTATTAGTGTCTTGGATTCTGTCCGTCCCTATTTAAAAGAGGATGACGGTGACGTAGAACTTTTCAAAATTACTGATGATGGAATTGTAGAAGTAAAACTTTTAGGAGCTTGTTATAATTGTCCAATGTCTCAAATGACTTTGCGAGCGGGTATTGAAAGAGCTTTAATAAAAGAGATACCGAGTATTAAACGAGTTGAAGCAATTAATTAAACGAAATTTGTTTTGATAGAGTAAACTAAATTTTACCAATTATTCTTAATGTAAAAGAGGAAAATATTATGCGCACTAAAGTTATTGCCGGCAATTGGAAGATGAATAAAAATTTAAACGAATCTGTTACATTGGTTTCTGAGATTAAAAACGGATTGACAAAATTTAATAACTCTTCCGAAATAATTATTTGTCCTCCGTATACTTCTCTTGAGACAGTTAACTCCTTAATAAAGGATACGGCTATTAATTTAGGTGCACAAAATATGCATTTTGAAGATAGCGGCGCATTTACTGCTGAAATTTCTGCCGATATGTTAAAAAGTGTTGGATGTAATTACGTAATTCTGGGTCATTCGGAAAGACGTAAAATATTTCTTGAAACAGATGAAGTAATAAACAAAAAAATAAACAAAGCATTAAACGAAAAACTCAAAGTCATTTTTTGCATCGGCGAAACATTAACAGAAAGAGAAAGCAACATTACTTTTAAGGTTTTGGAAGAACAAATTGTTAATGGACTTAATAATATTAATGATGAAAAAGTAGTAAATCTTACGGTTGCGTACGAGCCTGTTTGGGCAATAGGAACCGGGAAAACAGCTTCTCCCGAACAAGCTCAAGAAGTACATGAATTTATAAGAAAACTTATTGCAAAATTGTATTCCAACAATATTTCTCAAGATATGAAAATTCTTTACGGCGGCAGCGTTAAACCTGGCAACGCTGCTTCTTTACTTTCACAAGCGGACATAGACGGAGCATTAATTGGAGGAGCATGTCTGAAGGCGGATTCATTCCTCGAAATAATTAAAATTGCCGGATAAGTTCATTTTTTTACTATTGCTCTTAAACGTAAACAAATTCAGAGAATATATATAGGTATTTTTTAAGCTATTGGAAAGGCTCTCTTTTTTTGGTTTGTAAAGCTTTTCTATCTTAACATAAATAGGAAAAAGTTTCCTTCTTTTGCCGCACTTCCAACTTACAAATTGATATGCCCTTCTG
>CBEVZC010000338.1:0-1720 GCA_965554225.1 uncultured bacterium
TAGTTTCTTGGGTAGTTTCTTGGGTAGTTTCTTGGGTAGTTTCTTGGGTAGTTTCCTTTTTATTCCAAACTGTCACTAAAAAACCATTTTCCCTAGACTCAAATAAAGGTTCTCTTAACCCATACGAATTAAATGTATCAATAACTCTTTTTATTCCGGAACCATATTTCTCAATCAATCCCATTTCCTTGAAAATATTTGCAATTTGCTTATTTCTTAAATGAGATCTATAGTTACCACTTATAACTTGTTCTATTGTAAGGTTATCAATTAAACCACCAGGATTAAAAAACTCAATTCTATTATCAAAAATCTTAATAATTGAATCACTTGAACTTCGATAATCGCGATGTACAATCATATTAATAACTATTTCTCTAATTGCATCTAACGGATATTCCCAACGCTCCTCTCGTTGAGGTTTTCCGGTAATAATATAACCTTTGCTCAAATGCTTTTTTACAAACTCAAACACAATTTCAACTTCACCAATTAAATCTGTTCTAACAGTTAAACTATCTTTAATAATGGTTTCAGTAGAAAATCGTCCAACTTCAATTGTTGATAAGAGAGGTTCGTCTGCCGTGAAAAGAAGAAAAGCACCAAACGTAATTTTATTATCTTTAATCAGTTCAAATTTGTTAAGAAAAGTAAGCAAATCAACATCAATCCCTATTTGCTCAATTGAACTATAAATCTTCTTTTCTGAAAGATTGTCAATTGAATGGTCGGGGTCTATATAGAAATCCCAACTTGAATTTACAGTTTTCAAATGTTCATTTGATATTTCAGAAATACTCATTTGGTGGTTGGAGTTTTTTACTCTTTTAAAGTACCTTCCCTTAAGTGAAACCGGTTTTATTGGGTACTCATCAATTTCAAAAACAGCAATTTTCTTTTTATCTATTTCGAAGACTTCAACCGAAGGAATAATAGATGGATTTGTTTTGCTTTTAACTTCATTTATCCAATTCTGTATTGTTTCACTATTTTTTTCAATTCCGAATATGCTTCCATCATCTTTGACACCAATTAAAACTTTTCCTCCCTTTGTATTTGAAAAAGCGTTTAATGTAATTATAGCGGAACTATCAAAATTCTTTTTGAATTCAACTGTTTCGGTTTCACCAGTTTGTATTATTTCTTTAATACTTCTATTCATCTCTACTAAATATTAACATTTCTTTAATGTTGGTTTAAAAATATCCAAATACTGTATTGACCAAACAACCCCATATTACCAGTTGTTAACTCTTGTATCTTGCCATTTTATTCAAATATTTGAAAGTTTCATTAGAACAATCTTCCCAACTTCTAAAATTATTCAACTCCATCTTTTCATTAAAGTTTGTTTAGATCTCGAAATAAATTCGGGATGACTGTCACAGAATTTGTTAAATATTTTGTGTTTTCACTTTTTACTTTTCGTTTCAAATGGCTTCCCTATGCTCTTCTTGGCGAAAGAAAAGTATCAAAAGAACCTGCAGGGTAAAATCTAATTAAACGATCATACTTCTTATTCTTACCGGATTAAGTATTAGCTATTATTTGTATATTTTTGATTCCGAGTTTAAAGAAAAAAAGCATGCCAATTACTTCAACTTTAGTTGACTTTCCGGATTTCCAAAAAAAATCAAAGTTCCTCAAAAGGAACAATTCCCTCAATTGAACTAAATTCACGTGTAATAACAAAGGATTTATTAAATCCAATTTTGGATGC
>CBEVZC010000339.1:0-1717 GCA_965554225.1 uncultured bacterium
TTTAAATTTATTATGGTAAGTTTGAAGATATTATTACCCAACGAGTTAACCTATTCCTAGAATAGGAAAATTTTAATTAAAAGTAGAATTCATTCATTGTTCAATAGGAGTAAAAATGACAGGATTTAGAAAAATCAAAATTATAATATTCATGATCAGCTTGTTCACAGTTACTACTGCACAACAGATATTATCTCAGAATATTAAAGAAACTTTGTTCAAAGATGCAAAAACTGCTCTGGAGAATGCAAAAAAAACAAATGCCAATGTTTTAGCACCCACAAACTTCAACAAGGCAATGAAGCTATATAAAGAAGCAGGTTCCGATTATGCAAGCGGAAGTAATTTAGAAAATATAAGAGAAGGATTAAAAAAAGCTACCACTTATTTTAATATTGCTTCAAAAGCTACCAAATTAGCTAACCTTACATTCGAAACATGCATAAAAGCACGCGAAGATGCTTTAAAAGCGGAAGCTGATAAAAATAATATAGAACTTTGGAAGAAAGCAGAAGATACTTTTATTAACGCCGCTGCATCACTGGAGGACGGTGACGTAAATGATGCAAAAGAAACAGCCGGGGATGCTGAAAAACTTTATCGTGATGCGGAATTAAAATCAATAGAAACAAATTATTTTCAAAGCACAAGAGACCTTTTAAAAAATGCGGACGATAAGGACGTTGCGGATAATGCACCTAAAACCCTTGCACTTGCTAAAAAATTACTGAAGGAAGCTAAAACTAAATTAACAAAGAATCGTTATGATACCGATGAACCCCGCAACTTAGCTAAACAAGCAAAATATGAAGTAAAACACGCTATGTTTTTAGATCAGTACTCTTGGAAAGTAATCGATAACAACAAAACAGTTGAGGATATTATTCTTGATTGGGAAACTCCTTTAAAGAAAATTGCTTCATCCTTAAATTTAAACGCTAAATTCGAGAATGGATATGAACCGATTACAAAAACAATTGTTGAAAACATTCTCAAATATCAAGATAGCTTAGCTAATTTAAATGCTCAGAATAGGGACCTAAAAAAACAAGTAGAAGAAATGACTAAACAACTTGGTTCCCTTTCAAACGAAAAATCCACAATGCAACAACAATTAGCAATACAAGCAAAGATTCGTCAAAAATTTCAAGCTGTACAAAAAACATTTAGTCGAGATGAAGCTAAAGTACTGCGAGACGGAGATAATATATTGATTCGTTTAGTCGGACTTAATTTCCCCTCCGGAAAATCTATTATCGGTCCGGATAATTTTAGCTTACTCACCAAAGTTCAAGATGCAATCAATACATTCCAAGGGAGCAAATTAGTAATTGAAGGTCATACAGATTCTTACGGCAGTGAAGAATCCAATTTGCAATTATCCCAAGACCGTGCTGATGCCGTAAGACAATATCTGCTTGCTAACATGCGTAACATAACTCCTACTCAAATATCTTCTGTCGGTTATGGCGAAAGTGGACCGATAGCAAATAACGAAACCAAAGAAGGTCGGGCGAAAAACAGAAGGATTGATATTGTTATACATCCGAATTTAACCAATATTAAGTAACGGATCTTATAAAGAATTATTGTACTTTTTTACTAACCGGATGAGATAATCTCTTATCCGGTTAGTAATATCTTATAAAAATATTTAATAACCAGTCTCAGAGTTTTCTATTGCTTAAAGTATGAGAATTTCACTAAATAATTTTAC
>CBEVZC010000340.1:0-1700 GCA_965554225.1 uncultured bacterium
AAATCATTTATACTATAACTAAGCTTTATTATTACCCTTCCCGACTTGTCCGGATGATTTTTTTAAAAAATTAAGTCCTTGTTTTTTAATAACTTAGGGGAGTAAAAACAACGTTTTGTCGCACTAATGGACTTACCCCCCCTTATTATGAAGTATCATATTCGAAAAGTTAGAACTGGTTCTAATAATATTGCAGTACAGGTAATTGAATATGTAAATCGTAAACGAGTAGTTGCAGAACATATCGGCTCTGCTCATAATGATGATGAACTTAAATTACTTCTGGATAATGCTTCAAAGTGGATTGCTGAGAAGACAAAGCAAATATCGTTATTCCCGGAAAGAGAACCCTTCATTTCACTTGATCAACTTGAATACCTTGGATTTCAGTACACATTTTTATACGATACTCTTTTCAAACTGCAAGCCAGGTTAGGTTACACCAGCTTTGGCATTAAGTTACTTAACGATCTAATAACTATCCGAATTATTGAACCTGCCTCTAAGTTACGCTCACTTGAGTTATTAGAGACCTATTTTAACATAAAACATCGTAGACAATCTCTTTACGATATGCTTCCGAAATTACTAAAGTTAAAAAACAAAGTAGAAGAACTTACATTAAATTTTGCTGTTAAAGAATTTAATTTTGACTTCACAATAGTATTTTATGATGTAACCACATTATATTTTGAATCATTCAAAGCAGATGATTTTCGTAATACCGGGTTTTCTAAAGACAATAAACCAAACCAACCGCAAATTGTTATTGGATTGGTCGTCAACAAAGAAGGCTTTCCTGTATCTTATGATATTTTCCCCGGGCGTACATTCGAAGGACATACACTCATTCCTGTTATTAAGGACTTTAAGAAAAAACATAAGATAAAGAACTTAACAGTTGTGGCTGATGCTGCTATGATTAGCGCTGAAAATATTGAGAGCTTAAAAGAGGCACAGATAGATTATATAGTTGGTGCTCGTTTAGGGAATCTGAAAGCAGAAATTATTAACTCCCTTGATAAGAAACTGGTAAGAACTGATTCAGCTAATATTAGACTGAAGACTAAACTTGGTTACTTGATTTGTGATTTTTCTAAAAAACGCTTTGCTAAAGATAAATTTGAAATGGGAAAGCAGATTCTTAAAGCGAAGCAATTACTTCAATATCCCGGGAAAACAAAGAAAGTAAAATTTATTAAAACTAATACTAAAGCAGAAAATAAATTAAATACTGAACTCATTAAAAAAACAACTATGCTGCTTGGCATAAAAGGTTACTATACTAACCTTGGTGAAAAAATTCTTAGCAACGAACTTGTTATTGAACGCTATCATCAACTCTATAAAATCGAGCACGCATTTAGAATATCAAAACACGATTTAAAAACACGTCCCATTTTTCATTATAAGAAAGACCCGATAAAACTTCACATCCTCATATGTTTTATGGCTTTAGCTGTTTCTAAATATATTGAATTAAGAACTAATTGGTCTATAGGCTCTTTTCTTTCCGAATGTAAAAAAATTACTGATGCTAAACTACTAAACAAGATTAACAATAAGATTATTACAAAAAGAGTTCCTCTGTCAAAAGAAGTTTCAATTTTAATAAAACAACTAAATTTGCCGCACTAATTTGGACAAGTCGGGAGTAATTTACTACTTATCCGACCATTAGCATTTCTTTTAATAAGATC
>CBEVZC010000341.1:0-1698 GCA_965554225.1 uncultured bacterium
TTCATTGCATCGTTAATCATTAAACCAATCATAAATGCAATAAATAAAATCAATACTAATTTCCAATTCTTTTTCTTGTTATTTTCTTCCATGTTTTAAATTTTTAAAATTTGTGTATTATACTGAAATAGGTTGACCTTTTTTTTGTTAATTTTTATTCGTTCAATTTATTTTTTTAACCGTTTAGAAGGCAAAAAATAATTTGAACTTAGGTCATTTCTTAAATTTTAAGTTCGAGTAAATTTACATTATTTTTCCGATACGATTTATATTTAATGTTAGGATTGTTATGCACCTCAAAAGGTTTTCTTAAATCTAGGCTAAAATGGGTTCTCAAATGATTGTAAATATATACTGCATTTTTGACCATTTTTTGAGCTAATTCAGTATTTTTAATAGTTTTCTTGAGTGCGTATTCGTATTTTAAAGTTCTGTTAACTCTTTCGGCAACAGCATTTTCATAAGGGTCGTATTGTTCAGTCATACTCATTATTATTCCATTTTGCTCGGCAAACTCGGTATATTTAGGATTGCAATATTGAAAGCCTCTGTCAGAGTGATGTATTATCTTTTCATTAGGGTATTTACGATTTTTAATAGCCATTTTGAGCGCATCTAAACACAATGACACTTTCATATGCGAAGCTAGTTTGTAGCCCATAATCTGCTTAGAATACGCGTCTGTAACTAAAGCAAGGTAATTGTGTCCATTTTGTGTTTTAATGTAGGTAATATCGCTTACCCAAAGTTGTTCAGGTCGGGTAGGTACTTTGTTTTTTACTAGGTTTTTATATTTATGATATAAATGATTAGAATTAGTTGTTGTATGATAGTTTCTACGTTTAGGAATGAGTAAGTTATGTAATCTTAAGAACCGATAGAACTTATCACGCCCCATTTTGATATTTAGGTTTTTCATTTGAGATTTAAGTTCTTTATGTAGTTTGATACCACCTGTTTTTTGCCCAACTAGTTTACGATAATCTTGTACTAATTGGATAAGGATTTGTTCTTGATTTACTTTAGTTTGCTGAGATTTTAAGCGCTTATAAAAGGCTTGCTTGCTAATCCCAAAACACTCGATTAACCATTTTCTTTTAAACGGTTTAGTTTCTTTTTTTGAATCTCGTCGGCTAATGTTTTGGGCAATGACTTTTTTGCTAAATCCACACCAGTAATAAGTTCCATGTCTGCAATTATATCTTGCTGAAAGTCTTTTACAAACTCTAGTTCTTCAATTTTCTGTTTCAGTTTCTTGATTTCATTTTGTTTACTCATCCCTAATTTCTTTTGCTCTAAAGTACTATATTTTTTTAACCAATAGTCAATAGAAGATTTAGAAATATCGTATTTTTTAGCAGCATAATTGACCGATATTCTACCATTTTGTACTTGATCAATGATGAGTAATTTTAAATCGAAACCTACTTTTTTATAGGTTTTTTTTCGGCTGGGTTCTTTTTGTTCTTTCATCTTTATTTGTAATAAGTTGTCTAATTTTTAGTCAACCTATTTCAGGAAAGTACATTTTTCAAATTGTTGCTAACGGTTTTGTATATGGTTTGTTGCGTGTTTTAAGCACCTAATTTAGCAAATAAAAACCGAATAGAAAATCCGCGAGGATTTTCGTAAGTAGGCTAGAACTAGCAATAAATTATATACGGTGTTGCCCACAGTTATTTTTTGTCTACTATCTTT
>CBEVZC010000342.1:0-1697 GCA_965554225.1 uncultured bacterium
TACAGAGCTTCAGCCCCATTAAGCCTCCCAATGTGGCTGAAGCCGTATCCTGTTTTGTGTCTTTTCTTTCCTGTCACTTAAAGTGATTGCGTTAAAAATTTTGTTTCGAAGTAAAAATATTCGAATATGAAATTTGAATAGAAAAGAATATCGAAGAATTATAAAAATTAGTGATTTCCTCTTTATTAATAAAAAAGCCGCTAATGCACGAATAATTAGTCTTAATTCGCGCATTTGCGGCAAAATTAATGTTGACAGAATGAAGGATGCTGCTAACCCAACGTTGCAACCATAACTGCTTTAATTGTATGCAGCCGGTTTTCCGCTTCATCGAAAACAATGGAGTGTTCCGATTCGAACACATCTTCGGTTACTTCCATTCCGTCCAATCCGTACTTTTGATAGATTTCTTCGCCTACTTTAGTATCACGGTTATGAAATGCCGGAAGACAGTGTAAAAATTTTACATCAGGATTTCCTGTAAGTTTAATAACATTCATATTTATCTGGTAAGGTTTTAAAAGTTTTATTCTCTCTTCCCAAACCTCCGCAGGTTCACCCATCGAAACCCAAACATCAGTATAAAGAAAGTCAACGCCTTTAACGCCTTCTTCAACATTATTAGTTAAAGTAATTTTTGCTCCGGTTTGTTTTGCAATCTCTTTGCATTGTTTTACGAGTTCGTCTTCCGGTTGATTTGCCTTCGGTGCACAAAGCCGCACGTCCATTCCCA
Source organism: uncultured bacterium (assembly GCA_965554225.1). GTDB lineage: Bacteria > Bacteroidota > Ignavibacteria > Ignavibacteriales > Melioribacteraceae > BMS3ABIN04. The sequence continues at coordinate 734 of CBEVZC010000342.1, forward strand.
TTTTTGCTCCACCAACAAGCAGCGAGTTTCCCATATTGTTTCTTGCATCCCCAAGATAGCAAAACGAAATTTCGGAAAGTTTTTTATTCGAGTGTTCAATCATTGTCATAAAATCGGCGAGCACCTGTGTTGGATGGAATTCGGTTGTTAAGCCATTCCAAACGGGAACGCCTGCGTACTCAGCTAATTCTTCTACAATGTTTTGCCCGAAGCCGCGGTATTCAATTCCGTCGTACATTCTGCCTAAAACTCTTGCCGTATCTTTCATGGATTCTTTGTGTCCGATTTGTGTACCGCTTGGTCCGAGATACGTTACATGTGCACCCTGATCGAGTGCAGCAACTTCAAAAGCACAGCGTGTTCGCGTAGATGTTTTTTCAAAAATTAATGCAATATTTTTTCCTTTCAGCTTTTGAACTTCGCTGCCATTCTTTTTATCAGCTTTTAATTTTATAGATTGATCGAGCAGATAGTTTATTTCTTCAGGTGTAAAATCAAGTAATTTCAAAAAGTGTTTGTCTTTTAAGTTCATTTAGTACTCCGATATAATAATTGTTTTAATAAAATATATACTTGCTCTGCAAAACTAAGATTTTAATTGTATATTCTAAAATAACTATAAAATCTATTCCCATTAAATATACTGCTGCCGAATGAACTCAATTGAAAATTTATGAATTAACGTAGCACGAAACGGAATAAATCACTTGGCAGATGTTTGTTGAGAATTACAAGATACCTTATTGTATACAATAATGCTTATTAGGCATTCTTATTTAATAAGAATTTGTCAAAAATTTATTAAAAATCTCCGAATTAAGTTTTAAGAGATTTATTAGTCAAATTATAATATATAACAGTGTTGATATTTTTTCCTTGTTCCTTTGTAAATTGATTTTGAATTTATAGTTAAAAGAATATTTATTTTTTACTTTAATATTCAAAATACAAATTATCCGTTTTT
>CBEVZC010000343.1:0-1693 GCA_965554225.1 uncultured bacterium
AAATTACTTACTATTAGCATATATCTTTTACCTTTTCTGTGTCAACGTTTTGAATATGGTGCGTTTGGCATTTCAACGCTCCAAACTATCAATTTACTACCATGTTTATTAATTGCTATCATATTCATTTTTAGTACTATCTGCCAAATGCACTATATTTTTTGTTGTGTGCTGGTTTTATTCTCATTTTCAATTAGTTCTTTTAATCCGATAAATGTTTTTAAAAACTGTTTTTTGAATTTCCATTTAAAGAAAATATTAATAATATTTCCAATCAAACCTTTGGGGTTATAATAGTTTCTTAATGTTAGTAACGTGCCATTCTTTTCTGTGTCGGTTAATAAAAGTTCACTCTTAAAGTCTCCTAAATATTTTTCTATATTCGAAGACCCCCCATATGTAACTGTGACCATCCTTTTGTCCTTTACATATTCAGTTACTTCCTCAATACAACTCCATTCCTTTTGACCTTGTTTTGGTATTACACATTGATATTTGACACCTTTTTCTCTAAACTGCTTTCCACTCAATAAATCTACTCTTTTAACAGTTGGATGAAAAGATGTTATTTTGTTCAAATCATCTACATAATTACCAACTACTTTTCTTGGCGCATCAATTGCTACTTTAATAGTAATTCTAGATTTCTTTGTCATCATTATTTCCTTTTATATTTCTACTGTATTTTTAACACACCATTCAGCAACCTTATTATTCTTAATTTTAGCCGTCCAAATAAATAAGCCTTCCAATCGTTTGTCCGAACATCTCGCAAATCCATTAATTTTCACAACATCGTAATCCATAGATACTATAGTTTTAAATGTGTTTTTATAATCCGGGAACAGATTGAAAAACTCTTTCCAGACAGACAAGCAATTTTGTTTACCACAGATATGATTTTTTTGAGTATCAATAAATACATGGTCTTCCATCATTAGGTGTGCAAGTCCATCAATATCTCTATTATTAATACAATCATTGAATTGCAATACAATAGTTTTAGGGTCTATAGTTTTCATTGCTATTTAGTTGTTTTGTAAAATTTCTTTCAATTGTCAGCCAAATAAGTATTGAAATAATACCACCTATTAATGATGCAATTATATCCTTAAAGTCTAATAAACGATTATTGTATGCCTGCATAATTTCATACGCCAATGAACCTAAAGTCACCACTATAATTACTACCCAAGAATGTTTATTGGGCTTTATCAGCAATAATAACGAAAAGCCAATTACGTAGAATAGACTTGGTGAACTATCAGCAATTCCAAAGTCATTAATGTGGTGCATTGATATATAAGGTCTATAAAAGGCTTTAGAAATAAAACCAAAGATTACAGCGATGAATCCGACTATTCCAAAAATTATATTTTTTCTTTCCATATTTCTGTTTCGTTAACTTGCACACAACATCCCAATAAACGTATTGCGTTTAGCAGGACTATATGTTAATTCAATTTTCGTTTATTACGCAATTCTACTTTTAATATTTATTCTTTGTCCAATTCCTATCTTCACTTCAAAAGTCTCTTCAATTAAACTACAAAACATGTGTATGAGTATTATAGTTTTTTAAAGCATATACATTAAAAGATTGTGTATTGTTATATCATAAAAACATATTATGTTATAATTATTTACTGATAATAAATTTAATTTCTTTTTGGTCAAAAAAAAACAATATTCT
>CBEVZC010000344.1:0-1679 GCA_965554225.1 uncultured bacterium
ACGCAACGTCTATTATTTTTGTTGCCTTCGGTTACATTCTTTATGACTCAATTCGGTGCAATTATTAAAATTTATTCATAGTTGATTTTTACAAAAATTATTTTAAATTAAATGTGAAATTAAAAAAGGAGTCTAAAATGATTAAAAAAATTTTGATTCCGCTTGATTTTTCGAAGCATTCCGATTCGGCAACTTCATTTGCAATAAAATTAGCTAAACAAACAGACGCGATTCTTACAGGGCTGGTAATTTTAGATATTCCCGGTATTGAACGATCAATAGGTTCAGTACCGCTTGGTGCAATACATTATGCCCATATTTTGGAAGAGACAAAAACGGATGAAGCTAAAGACTCTATCAGAAAATTACTTTACAAATTTAAGGAAAGATGCAGTAGAGAAGGAATTAAACATTTTGAAGCCGAAGAACAAGGAAGTCCCAGTTTTTCCATTATGAGAGAATCCATTTATTATGATGCTGTCATAGTTGGATTGAAAACCTATTTTGGTTGCTGTTCTGATGAACATAGTGAATTAGCTTTGTCGGATTTACTTGAGGAATCTGTTACTCCTATCTTTGGAGTTCCTGTAAACTTAAATTTTCCCAAAGTTAAAACAAGAACTGTAATAGCTTTTGATGGCAGTAGAAATTCTGCAAAAGCGCTTCAGCGGTTTGCTCAATTAACTGATCCAAATTCTTACAGTATTACAATAATTACTTCGGACCCTAAAAGAGAAGCTGCAGAGTTTATGTTAAATAATGCTGAGGCTTATTTAGCCTCTCATTCTTTCAATGATGTTAAAAAGGTTTGGACGAGAAAAAATATTAAAGAGATTGTTAAGAATGATTTTGTTGAAAATACTGATTTATTCGTACTGGGCGCTCATTCAAAATCATCTTTCATTGATTTTATGGTTGGTAGTTTAACTAAATTTCTTATAGATCTCGATAAGAAACTATTATTAATAGGTTAGCTCAGATAAAACCTTTTATCTTCATATAAGATATTGTGTTAAAATAAAATATAAACATGGCACAAATATTTTTGAGAATGGTATAAATAGTAGAAAAGAAAATAATATGAGAAGAAAAATGTTTTTAAAGAATCAGTTTTACTAGTTAAGATTCGATTTGTTTCTCCGGTGACTGAGGAGTAAATAAAATGGCACTAATAAAAAGTTATAAAGCAGATCTAAAATTAAGGTACAAAAAGTACATTGAAATATCCTTGATAATTTCATTGGCTATAATAATAAGTGCCTTTAAATATTTCCCAAATATTCAAATCAAAAAAAGAATATTAAACAAATCTCAAGAACTTGTGAAAGTTGAAGATGTTATAAACACAATACAAAAAACGATACCACCTCCTCCTCCAAAACCGCTTATTCCAATTGAATCTCCCATAGCGGATGTTTTAGAAGATGTCGAAATTCAGTCAACTGAATTAGATGTAAATAAGAATATTAAATCGATGCCACCGCCAAAGCGAGAAGAAAACAAAATTGAAGAAGAGAAAAAACCCGTATTCTTTATAGCTGTTGAAGAAATGCCCGAACCGATTGGCGGGATAGAAGGAATTCAGAAAAGAATTGTTTATCCTGAAATTGCAAAAAGAGCAGGCATTCAAGGCAAGGTGTATGTAAAAGCTTTTGTGGATGAAAAAGGTATTGTTAAAA
>CBEVZC010000345.1:0-1671 GCA_965554225.1 uncultured bacterium
TATTTAATAAATTTTTCTCTAAAGGATCATAAAATGAAAATTATTTATCTTTATTCCGTTCTTTAAATTAAATTGTGAAAGTTTACGATGAATGAAATTCAAATTTAGATCAGATTAATTATACAGCTTATTTAATTATACAGTTTATTATGCTTGTCATTCAAAGGAATACTAAAAGAAAATGGGCTTATTCTAATATGGTTTCTGTTGTTAGGTTTCACTTGATGACTTACATTGACTTATTCAAATTTCTAAGAAATCCCGATTCTGATTGGAAATATTTAACGACTAAAAACAATGAACAATTAATCCTCTTCGACTCACGGATGTTCTATTTTTACTTTTGACTATTTCCTTATTTTTATCGGACAGCAATGATAAATATATGGTAATTTTTTTAAAATCAGTGGTTTTTGGACTATTTATAAGGTAAGGATTATAGTCTAAAGATTTATATATTAGTTAAAACATTTTAATGTTTATGACACTTAAAAAAATAGCAAAAACGGGTTTGGCGACTAGTGTTCTTATAGCATCTGGTTTAGCGGTTAGTTCTAATAAAATTAATGCTCAGAATATTGGTGATAGTACAATAGTTACTAAAACAATCGGCTTAGAGTTTTTAATTTATGATGAAACTACTAATTTGCCTATAGAAGGTGCTGGTGCCGATGTTGCAGGTAAATATGCGGGATATAGTTTTTATGAATCTTTTCTAGGTGAAGGATTTTATAATTTTGAAGGGACTATTGTTACTGATGAAAATGGAAAATTCAAAGGCACTGCTGATGTTCCAGTATATGATCAGGTTACTGATGTTAAGCAAGATGATGAAAGAATAATTCCAAGTAAGTTCGGTTTGGCTGCGTATCCAAATCCTTATAATCCTAGTACAAACATAACATTTGATGTTTTAGAACGTGGAAATGTTAGTGTTGGTATTTATAATGTTCTTGGTCAGGAGATTGTTAAGTGGAGTGGTGAATTAACCAAAGGAAATTATACTATGAAAGCTAATGGTGGAAGTTCTAAGGTTGAGTTTGCTGTTGTTGAAACAAAGAATGGTAAAAGAACTTTTAAGATGATTAATCTTGGTGGTAATTCAACTCCTTTTATTGAAGTACCAAATTCAAGTGGTAATGATTTGAGTGATTATGTTAATAATCCTGAATCAAATAATTCAAAAGTTCAAAAGTTAAATGGTACTAATACTTCTGACTTGGTTATGGACACATTGGCAATAGAATGGGGTGCTCCTGGTTATTATGGAGATAGTTTTACAGGAGTTCCTGTGAATTTGTCTAATGGCAAAATTGATACAGTTATTTCTGTTTATGAAGAAGGAGTGGGTATGAAGTTTAACGAGATTATTCCTGGTGAAAATGGTGTTGATACAGTTAAGAATTATTTTAATAAAGGCTCTCCTAATAATTTCGCAAATAATTCTGGTTTTAGAGGCAGGGTTGAATTGTATCGTTCTCAGAAAGGAGCTGCACCTGATAGTATTAAATTTATTTTACCTTCTTTAAAATATTAGAAGTATTTATTATGACACTCAAAAACATAGCAAAAACAGGTTTGGCAACTAGTGCTCTTGTAGCATCTGGTTTGGCGATTGGTTCTAATAACATTAATGCTCAGACTATTGGTGATAGCACAAAAGTTACAAAA
>CBEVZC010000346.1:0-1663 GCA_965554225.1 uncultured bacterium
GATTACTTTGTTTATGTATTTCTCTCGCAACAAGTTCTTTCCCTGTCCCGTTTTCTCCTGTAATAAGTATCCGCGCATCCGTCTTAGCCACACGACCAATAGTTTCTATAATATTCTTAATCGCTTTACTATCGCCGAGTATTTCCATCTCTTCATTAAGATTTTCTTTTAATTTCTTGTTCTCTTTTATCAGTTCGGAAGTTTTTAATGCATTTCTAACGCTAATCAAAAGTTTATCTCTGTCTATAGGCTTTTCAATAAAATCGAATGCTCCCAATTTTGTGGCTTTTACCGCATTATCAAGACTGCTGTGAGCAGAAATCATAATAACATTTATCTGAATTTTGTTATTTGAAATCCATTTCAGAATTTCGAACCCGGTCTTCTGTGGCATTTGAATATCGAGAAGCAATAAATCAAATTGATTGCTTTCCAATTTATTTAATCCGTCAATTACATTCACAGAATAATCAACATTGTAGTTTTCATATTCCAGAATCATTTTTAAACTTTCGCAAATTTCTTTTTCATCATCAATAATCAGAATAGAACTCATTTTTGTCTTTCCTTGTTTTCAATAAAACTTTGAAAATAATAAACTATAAATCCTAAATGGATCCGAGGGCAGAAGTTTATTATTCTTATTCAAACCTCTCCCGAACAATTCTCCAAGATGATTCGTAATTAAATCACGGTTGTCTAATCCTCCGCCAATTTCAAACGATGATTCAAATAGTTCGACAAAAATACCCATAAATTTGGATAAATTGAAGAAGCTAATATTATATGAAAGAAAAGCATTCCCAAAAAAATGGGCTACTTTGTCTTTGTCGCCAAATTTTGTCTTGGGTGAATCGAAATAAACTTTAGAAGGTAAATTTACCTTTTTCTTATTAAACAAGGAATCATCTACGGAAGGTAGCCTTAAATCAATCCGCCATCCGAATACCGGAATATGCAGAGGCATACGGTTAAAAGGAAGTGTTGCAAAAGCCATTACTAAAAGCGCTTCGGAATAATCATTGTTTTCGTATTTTAATGCGCGCAGATATAATGTATCGACCAAATCCAAATCGCTATTATTTTTTTTCAAAGATTTGAAATAATCCGAAGCAGCAAAACCGGATAAATAATAAACCGCATCGGATAAACTTTGGGCATTTGAAGAAACAGTTGCCAAAGTTAAAATTGATATAAAAAATATTATTTTCAGCTTCATAAGTTTGAAATATATTATTTATTGTAGTGAAAAAGCAATATCTTTAAACATAATATTAAGATTCATTTCGGGATATTTTTTATACATGTCAGAACAATTCGACTATATAGCGCATTATAAAAAAGATGCAACTGAATTTGATTATTTTGAAGATCGATTACCAGGGACCGGACATGATGAACGAAGAGTTCACGAATATATAATTTCCAAGGTCCCGAGAAATACTAAAAGTATTCTTGACGTTGGTTCCGGATCCGCTTGGATTGCAGAACATCTCGCGAAAAATAATGTAGAAGTTATTTCACTGGATATCGCTGTACAAAACTTAATTAAAGCTAAACACAAAATTCCATCAGGTAATCATAAGCAAGTTTCATCCGATTCTCTTAAACTGCCATTTAAAAATGATTCCATAGAAACCGTAATTGCTTCTGAAATAATTGA
>CBEVZC010000347.1:0-1628 GCA_965554225.1 uncultured bacterium
GTTTTCGCCTCGTTTGTATAATCAATTTTGATATCTACACTAAGAGCTTTCTCTCTTTCCATTCTTAAGTTTTTCTCATGGATTTTTTTTGTAACTATCCGAATTATTATGTCGCCAATTATGAATATAATTACTGCTACAATAAATAGTACCATTTTTTATCTCCTCAAATTATTAATTATTCTATAATTTTTATATTCTATCTGAACTGCAGGGAATTAAATATTTCATATCATACTCAATGTCTGCAGGAATTAATTTGTACATCCATCCTTCAAAATATGGATCCTTTTCTAAGAGAGATGGATTTTCAATTAGTTTCTCGTTTCTTTCAATGATTTTGCCTCCTATTGGAGCCATAAATTTATGTAGCAAACCGTCTTCACTCTCCAAATTCACACAAGAGTTTCCTTGATAAAAAACATCATCTTTCTTCATCAAATTCGCACTTAAAATTGAACCTATTGTCCTAATAAAAAGATCGGTGGTACCAATAATAGCAACCCCTTCATTTTCCATAAGTACCCAACTTGTAAATCCTAATTTCATATATTTTGGAGGACATGGGACATAAATAATTGAATCCCTACTTGTATTATATTGTGTCCCCTCAACTTGTTTTTGCAATTCCAAATACTTAAACCCACGGGAGATAGAGGACATAAGCTCATCAATAGTGAAAGGTTTTGGAATAAAATCAATAGCACCTTTATAAAGTGATTTAACGGCATTTTCAACGGTTGAATAACCGGTAATCATAATCACAGGGATATTTAGCTTCCTTTTATATAATTCATCCAATAACTGAAACCCATCCATTTCGGGCATCATAATATCACAAAGTATTAATTTATAACCTTGTTTGTCCAGCATATTAAGTGCAAGAAAAGGAGTTAAAGCAGTGTCCACTGAAAAACCTTCCATTTTACCAATCTTTTTAACTGCATCAAGAATTACTTCTTCATCGTCGATTATCAATATATCTTTTATTTCCATTTTTACACTTCCGCTATTTTGGCAAACGAATTATAAATGTTGTACCTTTATTTATTTCACTTTCAACTTTAATAGTTCCATTATGATTATCTATTATTCCCCAAATTATTGCTAAACCTAATCCGGTTCCTTTTTGACCTTTTGTACTAAAGAACGGTTCGAAAATCCTGGGAAGATCTTCTTCAGGTATTCCGCTTCCATTGTCCTTTATTTTAATTTCTACATAATCTTTTTCTCCAACCTCGTCCATTGCCTGCCAGCGTTCCCAATCACAAGCTCTATTTGTACAACCTTCGAACATTCCGTTTGGCGGCACCTCAAAAGTATATATTTTAGAGCCGCATTTAGGACACACTTTTTTACTGTCGTTAAGAGATACTTCACAGCGAGGACAATACATTTCTATACTTTTACCTTCTACAACAGTGAAACCGTATTTATGATTATGTCTTCCATAAATAGGATCAAGATTTATAAAACCGGTTTTTCCATTTTGAGTTGCTTTTACCTTAACCGAAGGAAGACTGCCAATTTTTATTTCATTATCAATTAGGTTGTGTCTCTTTCTGCAAACTGCATTTTTAATTTGACTTACACCAACAGGAGATAATTTTACAAGAGAAGTTGATATT
>CBEVZC010000348.1:0-1609 GCA_965554225.1 uncultured bacterium
CGTAAAGTAAAATCTAAATTAGCTATGACAGGTGAAATTACATTACGAGGAAAAGTTTTACCAGTTGGAGGAATAAAGGAAAAAATATTGGCTGCTAAACGTGCAAATATTAAAGAAATTATTTTATGTATTGAAAATAAAAAAGATATTGAAGAAATTAAACCGTCCTATTTAAAAGGAATGAAGTTTCATTATGTATCTGAAATGAAAGAAGTAATTGACTTGGCTTTAATGAAGCAAAAAGTTAAAAATGCTAAAAAATTATAAGACACTATCCTAAAAAGTGTGTAAGTTAAAAATAACTTGGGTTAGATTTTATTAATTAAAGTCTGACCCTTTTTTCATAGATTGTTAAGAACTGATTGAGAATAATTCCCCAATTACGTATTGGCATCGACCATTTTTTGGTAGCTTCCCTTACTGCCAAATATACGGATTTCATAACAGCTTCATCCGTTGGGAAGGATAATTTGTTTTTAGTGTATTTTCTGATTTTACCATTTAGATTTTCAATTAAGTTAGTAGTATAGATAATTTTTCTAATTTCTAAAGGGAATTCAAAAAATACAGTGAGCTCTTCCCAATTATCTCTCCAGCTTTTAATAGCATAGGAATACTTGCTTTCCCAAATTTGTGCAAAGTCGTTTAAAGCAGCTTCTGCGGCTTGTTTGGTTGGCGCATTGTAGATGTTTTTCATATCCTTTGTAAAAGCCTTTTTGTCTTTCCATACTACATATCTACACGCATTTCTAATTTGGTGAACTACACATATTTGTGTTTTAGATTCGGGGAATACTGTTCTAATGGTGTCCGTAAATCCATTGAGGTTATCTGTTGCCGTGATGAGTAAATCTTCTACACCACGTGCTTTCATATCGGTGAGTACACTCATCCAAAAAGCAGCAGATTCATTCTTGCCCAACCAAAGACCTAATACTTCTTTCTTTCCATCTCTGCGTAAGCCTACTGCGATATAAATGGTTTTATTGATAACCTTGGAGTTTTCTCTGACTTTAAAAACAATACCATCCATCCAAACGATTAAATAAACAGGTTCTAAGGGTCTGTTTTGCCAAGCAACAATATCATTGGTAATGGCATCTGTTATTCTGGAAATGGTGCTAGTGGATACTTCAAAATTATAAACTTCCCGTATTTGCTGTTCAATATCGCTATTACTCATGCCTTTGGCATAAAGCGATATAATGACGTTTTCAATCCCATCGACCATACTTTTACGTTTTGGCACCAACATAGGATTGAAACTGGCATCTCGATCTCTGGGAACTGCTATCTCAGATTCACCAAAACTTGTTTTTACTTTCTTTTTGGTAAATCCGTTGCGAGCATTAGTAGTTGAGCCTTGTTTATGCTTAAGATAGCCTAAATGACCATCGAGCTCTCCTTCTAACATCTTTTCGATACCTCGCTTTTGTAATTGCTTTAAAAAGCTTGTGAGTTCATCACCAGTTTTAAACTGTTTTAAAAACTCGTCGTTAAATAATTCTTCTTTCTTCATTACTGTATAAAATTTAAAATTAAACAAAAATAGCTTGGGTCATGACCCAAGCTATTTTTTTAAAACTTACACAGTTTGTGAGATACTGCT
>CBEVZC010000349.1:0-1606 GCA_965554225.1 uncultured bacterium
GTTAACGGTTTGAATATGGTGCGTTTGGCATTTCGAAGCACTTTCCTGTCAAATTACAAGTGTCTTTGATACGAGACGGAACACTCGATAAAACACTGACTGCCAAATGTTATATATACGATGTTAGGCGCTGAAATTTTATCCTCTTAATTGGAGGGTGTAAAATAATTTGTGTAAATGAAGATTTGTTGTTAAGTAAACTCATCGAATCTTTCCTTAAAATAAATAGAAAAATGGTTAAGAACAATAGCCCAATTTCTAATTGGCATTGTCCATTTTTTGGATAAATCTCTATAAGCTAAATAGAGTATTTTTTTAAGAGCATTATCATTAGGGAACAGAGATTTGGATTTTGTTACTTTTCTAAATTGACGGTGCAGGGCTTCAACCGCATTAGTTGTATAAATAACCGTCCTAATCTCCTGGGGATACTTAAAGTAAGTTGCTAAATTAGACCAATTCTGATTCCATCCTCTCAGAGCCAGAGAATATTTTTTCCCCCAATTCTCTTCAAGTGTTTTAAGATTATCTAAAGCTGCTTGCTCGGTAGGAGCTTTGTATACTTCTTTTAATTGTTTCATAAATTCTTTCTGATCCTTAGAGGCAACATATCTAAGGGTGTTTCTGATCTGATGGATAATACATAGCTGTATTTCTGTTCTGGGAAAGACTGATTCAATAGCTTCCGGGAAACCTTTTAGTCCATCAATGCATGCAATGAATATATCTTTAACACCGCGGTTATTTAACTCTGTAAGAACATTCAACCAAAAATTAGATCCTTCTGTTTCTGATATCCATAAACCAAGCAAATCTTTTTGTCCGTTGATATCTACCCCTAAACAAGTATATGCCGCCCTGGATGTGACTTTTTTAGATTCATCTCTTACTTTGTAATGAATTGCATCAAAGAAAACTATTGGGTAAACTTTCTGAAGTGGTCTGTTTTGCCATTGCTCGGCTAAATGAACTATTTTATCAGTTATATTTGAAATAAGTGTGGGACTAACATCCAGACCATAAAGTTCGCCAAGATGAGACTGGATATCCCGGGTAGTCATTCCTTTTGCGTACATAGAGATTATTTTATCCTCAATAGGACCAAGCGTTCTCTGATATTTTTCTACAATTATCGGATCAAAACTACCGTTACGGTCTCGCGGAATTTCCAGGTCAATCTGACCATTATCATTCTTTATGGTTTTGGGAGTTTTGCCGTTTCTACTATTGCCTGTGTTTTTACCCTGTGGAGAATACTTAGTATATCCTAAATGATCAGTAAGTTCTGCTTCAAGCATTCCCTCAAGAGTGGATTTAAGCAATTTTTTAATTGCTCCGTTTTTCCCCATAAGATCGTCATAGTTTTTGGCATTGTTAAGATCGGCTTTTAATTGCTCGATTATTTTTTCGCTAAATTCCATAATGGACTCCTGTAATAAATGGTTAATGAATATTATTTATTATTAAAAATAAAAGCAAGATTTTTTTCGTTGATGCTAAGCTCCGTTCGGCTACGCCTCACTCCGCTTAGCATCAACCCTTACTTTAACCATTTACACAGAATTATTTACACTCCCAGTAACTGTTATTAACAAAGAAATTTATC
>CBEVZC010000350.1:0-1605 GCA_965554225.1 uncultured bacterium
ATCAAGAACTGGAAAATCAAATTGTTGAACTTAATGATAAACTAAATGAATTTGATAAAAGCATAAAAGATGCTGAAAACCAAAATCTGCAAAAAGATAATTTGATAAACACGCTAAACGCTCAAGTTGAAGAACTAAACTTAAAAGTAAAAAGTTTTAATGAATCTCAAGACGAAAATATAAATATTATAGAAAATCAAAAAGAACACTTAAATGAGCTGCAGCTTAAACTCAATAAATTGTTGGATGACAGTAAGTTACAAGAGTTAACAATTAAAAATCAGAACGAAAAAATTCTTGAATTTAAAGCTCTGGAATCTAAATATATTGCAGCCGAGCGGGCGAAAAATGAAATTTTAGGCGACCAAAGCTATAAGTTGGTTGAGCTGGAAAAACTAAACGAAGAATATATAAACAAATTGGATCAAAAAGAAATTCAGTTAGATGAAATTAAGGAAAAAGTAAACAGATTTGAAAACGAAATAGAAATCTTTGAAGATCAACTTAAACAAAAGACGGGATTAATAAATGAACAAAACAGCTTAATTGAAGAACTTAAGGAAAGCGAAGATAAATTAAACGAAGAGAAAAGAAACAATAGAACATTAATTGATAATCTAAATGTCCAAGTAACAAAAATTTCCGAATATAAAACCGGACTTGAAAAGAAAATTGAACTTAAAAATTCCGAGCTAAAAGAATTACAAAATAATATAGAAAACTTAAGAAACTCTGAAATGGAACTTAAGTTTACGGTTCAAGAGACCAATCAACTGCTCGATAAAAAAGAGCATCAAATTGAGGAACTTAATTCTCAAAGAGAAAACCTAATAGCTGAAAATACAGATAAACAAAATTCTATTGATAATCTGAACAATAAACTAAGAGATTTGACAGGCGAGCTTGAAACCACGCAAGTCGAATATCAGCAGAGTGTTAACAATTTAAATGAAAGAGAAAATACTATTGCAAGATTAAAAAACGAGAATGAACAAATAAAAGATAATCTTGACAAAACAAAAGAATTTGTAAATCAAAAACTAAACGAGCTAAACGAACTAAATTCAAAATTAGATAAACAACAACAATCTCTTGAAGAGAAAAACGATCAAATATTTAAGCTGAACCATAGAATTAGTGAATTTGAAGCAGCGGAATTACAACTAAGGGAATCTGAAAAAGAAAAAGTCGGTACAATCCAAAAGCTAAACGATAATATTGTTCATCTAAATCAACGCATTGTTGATCTTGCTGCTTCCGAGCAAGAAAAAGAAGAAACTTTGCAGAAATATACTGCAAAATTAACTGAATTAGAATCGAGAACGAAAGAATTAGTAAAATCCGAAGAAGAAAAGAACAATATTATTGTTAAACAAACTCATTTAATTGCTAAACTGGAAAATTCAATTACCGAGCAAAAGCAACTTGAAAAGCAAAAGGATAAAGTTCTTGAACAGCTCAATGTAGAAGTAGGTAATCTTAATGAAAAAGTAGAAAATTATAAAAAGGTAAGTGAAGAGCACGAGAATATTATTGAGAATTATAAAGGAAAAATTGATCAAAAATCCGGAGAAATTGAAGAACTTAATCAAGTTATAGAGGAAC
>CBEVZC010000351.1:0-1563 GCA_965554225.1 uncultured bacterium
ATTGAAGAAACATTAAAAATGATTCAAAAACTAATATTTCCGGATTGGTATGCTGGTTGCATAGTTAGAATCAAAAACGATAAACAATCAATCATAAAGGAGAAATAAAATGAAAAAAATACTTTTAACAATCGCAGTTGCAGCTTTATTTATGTTCGGCTGCCAAGACAATAACTCGATAGTTGAACCGGTTAACAATCAAGTTCAACAGACTCAAAATGATCATCAATGGTTAACATTTCCAGCTGATCAAGAAAAATCTATCGAACAATTATTTTATTTAAGCAAATATATTAATGGTAAAAACGGCGGTGGCTTTTCTTTTGCAGGAAATATGAGCAGCGAAATTTATGTTAAAGGATCATTAATCGTTCCTGAAAAAGCTTATGAAGGGACTAAAGAAATGGGTGTTACTTTAAATAGCGAAACTGTTACAGCAGATTTTTCACCTTCTCCTTCAACTTTTGAGAAACCTATTTTATATTCCATAGAATATTATGGTGTCGATTTAACCAATGTTAATCCCAATAAAGTAGATTTTTATTACATAGACGGATATGGAAATTTAGTAAAAGCAAAATACAGCAGTATTGAAGTTAATGTGGATAAGGGTTTCTTAGCAGTCTATGATGCTCAACTACCTCATTTTTCACGTTACGGTTTTGTTAACTAATTATAAATATTAAATATAAATTCACGGAAGAAAAAATGAAAAAATTAATTTTAATATTTGCAGCGGTATCATTCTTATTTTTCGGCTGCCAAGATGAAAATTCTCTTGTAGAACCAAGTATGAATTATAAAGTTGGAAATCTAACTAAAAAAGATAAAAACGGCTTTACGGACTGGTTCAATTCTAAAAGCTTAACAACTTCTACAGATAACGGTTTCTCTATCTATTCAAAATCTTATACAATTGACGGGAAAAAAGGCGGAACCATTACCGAATCAAACTTCTTCTGGGTTGACTCCAAAGGCAACAGAGTTAGTATGTCAGCTACTTTAACTATTCCAAAAGGTGCATTTAAAGGTAAATTAACATTCGATATAACATTTGATTTGGAAAACTTATCGGTTCAATTATCACCATCTCCGTTTACATTTAATAAACCCGTTTCATTAGACCTAATGTTTGGGGGTGTCGATTTAACCGGTGTTAATCCTAACTCAGCAAAGTTCGTTTATTTAAGTCAGGATGGAACAACTCAATCTGTTCAATACGCATCTAAAATAATTATTCCGACTTTGAAATATTTAGAAGTAAAGGGGGCTCTATTACCCCATTTTTCACGTTATGGGTGGCTTAGGTAAGAAAGAAATTAGAAATTAAAAAAATATACATTGTTCTTTAAGTATTGAAAAGGAAACAAGACTAAAGTATAATCTTTTATTCTTAATCATAATCTTGCTCTTAATCTTAAATTAGTAATTCAGACTTTTTGCGAGATAATCACAGCTATCTGCAAAATGCATTTATGAGATACCAGTATCTGGCAGCTGCCGGAACCGGTATGACATTAAAGATCTGTCATTCCGGCTGTAGCGAAGCGGAATGCCGGAATC
>CBEVZC010000352.1:0-1561 GCA_965554225.1 uncultured bacterium
TCTAACCGATTTTCCTTCATCGTTAAATGAATTGTTACCGAAATCTTTAGCCCACGAAGAATCTCCGTTGGAACTAACTTTCATTAAGCAAAGATTAGAAGAACTTCCCGGACCGTTTGCATAAACCGAGCCCGTTAAAATATAAGCACCATCCTGCGTTTGCTGAACAGATGAAGCTTTTATTCCAAAGTAGTTTTTAGCCCAAAGAGAATCGCCTTCAGAATTTGTTTTGATGAGGAAAATTCCGTTGTATGAATCTGTTGTAGAGCCGGCTAATATGTAACCGCCGTCGTTTGTAGCTTGAACAACAGCAGCGCTGCCTTCGGGACACGGAGGCATATTAGGAGAGTAATTATATGTTTTAGTCCATAGCGAATCACCATTTGAATCGAGTTTCATTAAAAATGGTTTACAACATCCTGCCTGGTATGAACATAATTTACCTGTAATGATAAAACCACCATCGTTTGTTTGTAAAATATAACTACCTGTAAATGAATTTTCGTTTTTATAAATTTTACTCCAGAGCGTATCGCCGTATGCATCGGTTTTTATTATTAAAAGATTGGGTGTAATATCGCCGTAATCATGTGTGCTTCCTGTTACTATGTATCCACCATCATCAGTTTGTTGGACACAATAACCGGAATAATGTGCACCACCATCCCAATATGATTTTTCAAAAGTTATTTGCGCAGTCAGATGCTGACTGAATAAAATAAATGTGAAAAACAAAAGAAAATTTTTCATAATACCACCTGTAAATGAGAATAATGTTAGAATAGAATAAAGTGATTGGATAATTGAATTTTCAATTAAAAGAGTAGATGTTTTTCCCTGTATTTCTAATTTTTCGGACTGCATTAGTGTATTATTTCAGAAATATTTAATAATATTTACAAACCTTATGCCATTTGCTTCATTTGTATCTATTGTTTGTGTTCGATAATTTTTTGCCAAATCACAATTATTTAAAAATTGTAAGTTTTTAGGAAGGACAAAGATGTTTGGTCAGATTCTTTGCAATTATGATTAATTTCGAAGTGCCAGATTAAATATTATAAACTTGATTATATTTGTATCGATAATATTTTAACCGGCTATAAGTATTAGCTTAAAACAACTTTGCAATACGAGTTTTATTTCCTGATAAAAATCTAAAACCGGTTAAAATTACTTCCATCGTTATTTTCTAACAAATGTCTTGAATCTCAAAAATAAATTAGAATACCATTACAAAGCTTTCGACAGATCAACTATCGAACCTGATCCGCTTCAGTTTTTACATTTATTTGATGATGAAAAAGATATTGAAGTAATTGGATTCATCGCTTCGGTATTTGCTTATGGAACTGTAACACAGATAAATAGCACGGTGGGTAAAATTGTCAAACTGGCTAATAATAAACCGTATGATTTTGTTTTTAATTTTAATTATAAAAAAGATTCAAAATTATTTAAAGGATTAAGACACAGATTTTATTCTGAAACGGATATAATCAGATTTATATTCTTACTCGGCAAAGTTTATAGAGAAAATCAATCGTTAAAAAATGTTTTT
>CBEVZC010000353.1:0-1557 GCA_965554225.1 uncultured bacterium
TCGATAATATTTTAGAGCATAGAGCAATGCTCGGTGACAAAAAACCTAAAAATAAAAAATAGTTACTCCTAAATATATTGTTCCTTTAAGCCCATTCATTAAGATTGGGCTTTTTTGTATCTATACTATAATACCCTAAAAATTCATTTCACACATCCTTTCCAAAATATGGAAATATTTTTATACGGATTCGTAAATTAAAATTTGTAATTTTACGTGATTGTTAAAAAAAAACGGATATAAAAATGAAATCGTCAAAATTATTCTTCTTTATTCTTTTCTTATTTACATCACTAAATATTGCACAAAATAAAACTTTTACAAACGAGGATGTAGTTATAAACTCGTACACAAGTCTTGCTCCAACCCGGCTGCGCGGTTTACAATGGATACCTAAAACAAATGATTATAGTTATGTTCAAAAGAACGGAGAGATATTTAATTTAGTTAGAGCTTCTGCTTCTTCGGGAAAATTGTATAAACTTTTTTCGCAGTTGGAATTTAACAACTTGTTGAAACAAGCCGGTTTAGATGAAATGAAACGTCTCCCTAATTTCAAATGGATAGATAAGGATAATTTACAGTTTAGAATCGGTAATAAATTTTATAACTATAATCCGATTACTTCTTCAATAAATCTTACTGCAAAAGCAAACGATAAAAGTTCAAATGTTTTCTTTGCACCTAACAAAAAATACATCGCCTTCACGGCAAAAAATAATTTATTTTTCTCAATTGATACTAATACTATACAACAAATTACTTTTGATAAAAACGAACATGTTATTAACGGTACATCAGTTTACAGAAATGAATTCGGTATTGTTAAAGGAATTTTCTGGTCACCAAAAAGTAACTATATCGCATTTTATCATAAAGATGAGACTATGGTTACAGATTATCCGATAGTTAATGTTGAACCGATTCCCGCTAAATTGGAAAACATAAAATACCCTATGGCAGGCCAAACCAGTCATCAAGTTAAAGTTGGTGTATACAACATAAAAACCGATGAAACCGTATGGCTGAAAACGGGTGAGCCGCTTGATCATTACTTAACTTGCGTTACCTGGTCCCCAGACGAAAAATACATTTTTATTGCTATCCTCAATAGAGATCAAAATTATATGCAGTTAAATAAATATGATGTAGCAACCGGTAATAAAGTAAAAACTCTTTTTGAGGAAAAACAGGATAAATATGTTGAGCCGGAACATCAACTTATTTTTCTGCCGAATAACAATGAAAAGTTTTTATGGTTTTCTAGACGTAACGGATGGAACCATCTTTATCTTTATAACACAGACGGCAGATTAATTTCGCAAGTAACAAAAGGTAAATGGGAAGTTTTGAGCTTTGAAGGTTTTGATAAATACGGGAAAAATATTTTTATAACCGCAACTAAAAAAAGTCCTATAGAAAGGCAGTTTTATAAAGTTGAAGTTTCAACTTCCAGAATAACGCAAATTAGTAAAGATAAAGGTGTCCATAGAGTATTACCTAATTTTAACGGGACCTATTTTATCGATACTTATTCAAATTTAACGACTCCTAGGA
>CBEVZC010000354.1:0-1546 GCA_965554225.1 uncultured bacterium
GCCCCCTTCTGTTATGTAAAAAGTCAAGGGTTCACATGAGCATCCTACAAAGTAATTTAGTTAATCTCAATAATTCTATAATCGAATCAATCTGTTATAAGCAGTCAACTAACTTAAATGGCAGTGCTGCAAGATGTATTATTAAATTATTTTTTCTATTGCCGCAGTCTCTTAGAAGCAAAAACATACAGTTTTGCAGAAGGGGGATTAGCGGTCAATATCAACTTTATAGATTTCATTTATAGAATAATGAGTTATATCCTATTACGCAACCACAGCTATTTCGTAACTTTGGTTGTTCTTCCATACATATCTGATCCTATTCAATAACTTCTTAGCTATTTTTATTATGGCTTTTTGCTTCTTCATCCTTTTTATTAATTCTCCATAGCACATTGTCAATGCAGGGTCTTTTCTTACTGCTACCCATGCAGCTTCTATTAGTAAGTTTCTTAAAAATCTATTATGCCGATTACTAATTCCAAGTATTCTTTCTCTTTCACCAGATGATCTAACTGCCGGTACTAATCCAACGTAGCTGCTTAACTCATCTAATCTTTTAAACCTGTTTATATTTATTATTTCAGTAAAAAATGTGACCGCTGTTATGAAACTTATTCCTGGTATACTGCATAGATTTTTTATTGTCTGTTCAGCTTCATATTCTTGAGTATACTTCTTTAACAGTTTTAATATCTCAGCTATTCTCTTTTGATTATTCTTAAATTGTTCTAAGTAAACAATCAAACAATCATCTCCCATATTATAGCTAAATTTCAAACTCTCTAAATATCTAATGAATTCCCCGGACCAATTATTTACCTTATAGTTTTCTGGTAATTGAATTCCATAATAGTACAACATACCTTTTATTTGATTCTTCAGCCTTGATTGGGCTTTTATCATTTGATATCGCAGACGACACAACGATCTTAGCTGCTCTTGTATCTCTTCTGGAATATAAATACCAGATATTGTCCCATTCGATAACTCTCTAGCCAGCTTTCGTGAGTCTATTGTATCTGTTTTTCTCGTCTTTTCTTTGTTCTTTGTTGGAATATCTCCTGGGTTTACTACGATGTTTTTAATTCCAAGTTTTTTTAATTTTCGGTCTATCCAGTACCCACAGAAACCGGCTTCATATACTGTAAAATAATTGCCTCCCGGATAATTTTTCCTTAGATGAGCTGCTAATTTTTCTGGTGATGGTTCCATTGAAAATGTTTGCAGCTCTATCTGATTATTTATAACTGTTACCTTCCAACTGGTTTTATGAACATCTATCCCAATAAAAAATTTTTGTCCTGAAAAGGTTAATTTGTATTTTTGTTTGTTCATGAGAGTATCCTTTACTGTTTTATTATTGATTTATTAGTTTAGCTAATTTACAGAAAGGATGCTCTCTTTATTTTATTTTTATATCTCACTTTTTAACATAACTTCTCTTGGGAAGAGAAGGGATTATTAATTTTTAGGTCTTTTTATTAACATTCTGTCAAAGATAATCTATAAAACGTTTTAATGATAATAAGTCTCTCTCTTTTCA
>CBEVZC010000355.1:0-1529 GCA_965554225.1 uncultured bacterium
AAGGAGCGCCCTATGAAGAATGGTTACTTTAACTTTTTAATTGTTTTAATTATTTTATTCTTTTATAATTTTTCGATTGCCCAAACTTTCGATGGAGAATGGTCAGTTGATTATGTTACCGAGGACGATGCAGGAAACGGTACAGGTCAACGTACTTTAGCCGTTGCCGCTTTAGAAGAAAATTCGTTTGTCGCTTTAGTTAGTCGTGAATCTAATAATGCATATTATATTGTTGGTTATCAGAATGCTGACTCAACAAGCGGTCGTTTGGGAATATACCCTTACGGCACAGGTGCAACAACAGATTATCGAACAAGGTGGGTTGCTGGTTTTAGTCAAGTTGATTTTGAAAGGACAAAAGGAATTGCTGCACATAACGGAATTATTTATGTTACAAATAATGATCCCAATCACTCTATACTAACTTTTGAAATGACGGCAGATTCGGTTGTTTCTCACAATGCACATTTATCAACCGGCGATTTTGATATCTGGGCTATTGACGTTGACGATAATGGGAAAGTTTATGTAACCAGAGAAGGTGATTCAACTCATGCAGGTTCAGTTTTGATTTTTGATAACGAAGCTAATGAATCTGCGTGGACTTCCGGCGCTGTTGGAACTCCTTTGCAAAAAATTACTCTGCCAGATCCCGGTTCTGCTCGCGGAATTGCTGTCAATGAAGATGGAAGTCTTATTTATGTTTCTAATTACTTGAGTAAAAAAGTGTATTGTTACATAGGAGATCCTGTTAATGGTTATACTCTTTATAATGGTTTTGATTTTAACGTCGATACTACTTTTGTGGCTAGCGATTCTTCAACAGTTATTGTTGGACCTTGGGGTATGAAATATATGAAAGGTAACAATTTGTTATTTATTACGCATGATGCCGATTTCCAAACCGGTCCAGGTTACGATTATGGTAGAATTTATATTGTAGATCCCAATAACGGTTCAGTGTTAGATACAATTAATGTTGCTGAATGGAATAAAAAAATAACCGGTTCTTACAACAACTATATTAATTGGAAAGCATCGGGATATGCTTCAGTATATTCAGTTGATTTCGACAATAATAAAAATGTTTATTCACAATCATACTATGCATGGACAGTTGACAAGAGGAAATATTCAGGAACTTTACCGACAGTTGAACTTACAATCACCGGTGTAGAGAAAGTGGCAAATAGTTTACCCACTAATTTTTCGTTAACTCAAAATTATCCTAATCCGTTTAACCCAACAACAACTATCAAATTTACCGTTCCGGAAAAATCCGAATTATCAATTAGTGTATTCGATATAACCGGCAAACTGGTCTCTAAATTAATTGACAATGCAGAGTTTTCAGCAGGAGAATATAAAGTTACTTTCGATGCTTCTAATTTGGCGTCAGGGACATATATTTATAGAATGCAGACAAAAACTCAAAGTATAAGCAAAAAAATGATTTTAATGAAATAATATTTACTAACTCACTCATTCATAACCTAATTAGGAGGTAAAATGAAACTACTAAAAATTGC
>CBEVZC010000356.1:0-1523 GCA_965554225.1 uncultured bacterium
CCAATTCCTCTGCCAGTTCCTCTATCATTTCTTTAGATAATTCCGCAAAATTATTTACAAAGTTTAGTGGATTTTTTATTTCGTGAGCAATTCCCGCCGTTAATGCGCCGAGAGAAGCCAGCTTTTGCTGAGTTACAAGTTGCTCTTGAGTCCTAATAATTTCTTCATTTTTCTCTTGTAGTTCTTTAATAGATTGTGCTTTTGATATTGCCGAAACTGCATGTTCACGGAATTTTGCCAATATTCTAGCAGTTGACGAACCGAATGCATTTTGACCTGCAAAGCTATCGAATACCACATAAGCTTCCAACTTTCCTCCCCATTCAACCGCCATTACAAGCATCGATTTGGCTTTACTGAACTTAGACATTTTATCGTCGGCATACATCTTGTCGGTATCGCTAATAATATAAATACCTTTCTCAATTTCTTCGGAGTTCTGCGTATATCTTTTGTGTAATTCATCAGGAAGAAATTCAAGTGATTTAGTATCGTCAACTTTATGACTGAGAGTATAAGCTACGCGAAATTTATTGTCGTTATGATCGAGCATAAATACCGCAGCTTTTTCGGCTCCGGGAATTAAATTAACCGTCTGATGAAGCAGAGAGTTGAACAAAGTTTCCAAATTATCAGCTCTGTTAACTATTCGAACTAATCTATCCACCGTTTCGAGCTCTGCTGCCTGTCTGCTTTTTAATTCCACTTCTCTCAGTTTAGCTCTTTCACGTTCTCGTCTAATTAATTTACGACGCATTATTCTATCCACTACAAAAACTCCAAAAGCAAAAATTAACCCGTAAACAATAAAAGCCCACCAAGAGAGATACCACGGCGCTAATACTATAAAGTTATAACTTGCCAAATCACTTTCAATACCATATAGATTTTTAGCTTTTACTTTAAAGACATAATCGCCATACGAAAGATTAGAATATTCCTTTTTTGTTTCTAAACTCCAACTTGACCACTCCTCTTCCTCTCCCTCAAGAAAGGTCTTAAAATAAGTTAAATTCGGATTATCATAGTGTGTCGCTGAATATTCAAAAATTAAATCATTTTTAGAATAATCTAACTCTATTGCATTATCAACCTTATAATTATTTCCTCCATCATAAATTATTGAATCCGGTTTAACTGAAACTTTTCTGATTAACGCTGAATAGTTCTTTTGTTTATTTAATTGAATAGCTGGGTCGTATAAAACTAGTCCCTCTTCAGTACTTAGCCATAATTTTTCTTTAGCAGTTAAAGGATCTTTATCGGGGTAAACCGAGATAACAGTAGTCAGATCAATTAAAGGAAATTCTGGTATAGGTTCCCAATGATATTTCCCATCTTGTTGGAGTTTTGCTCTTCCAAAAATTGGTTCATTGTTAATATAGGCGAGAACCCATATTGATTCGTTTAAACCATTAGCTATTAAAACTATTTTCGTAGATTCATTAGAAAGAACTTTACCAAGTGCAATATATTTATCAAATGTTTTTGTGTTTTTATTGTATGAATAAACACCTTTATCA
>CBEVZC010000357.1:0-1516 GCA_965554225.1 uncultured bacterium
ACTGCGGAATTATCGAAAGGGGGAAGATCGATATCGGAAATAATATCTTGGGCTAGCGTACGATGCAAAGCATTTTCCAACTTAACCGTTTCGGTTTTCAAATTTAATCCATCAAATTTTCTTTTAATTAATTCTGAAGCTTCGTTGTAACTTATCATAATCAAACATACTTAATTTAAATTTAGAATTCTTATTTCATCGTTAATTTTTATATCGCCGGATTTTATTACTTTGGCAAATATTCCTTCGCGCGGCATTACGCAATCGCCTACTTTTACAAATATAGCGCATTTGTCATGGCATTCTTTACCTATTTGAGTTATTTCAAGTTCTGCGTCGTTTCCAATTTTTACTTTTGTACCAATTTCTATTTCAGGCAGAGTTAGAAATTCAGTTGTAATATTTTCAGCAAAAGCGCCGGGGCGCAAACCGGGAAGTCCTTTTGCTCGCATTTTATCAATACTTTCCAAAGCAAGAAAACTTACTTGCCGGTGCCATTTGCCGGCGTGAATGTCTCCTTCAATTCCATGGTTTTCAATCAGTTTTGCAGAACTAACATTTGATTTGGGAATTCCTTTTTTTTTGCTAATGGATACCGCAACTATTCTTCCTACTTTTTCTCCGGTTGCAGTTTTTTTATCTAATTCCATTTGATTATTTATATTCATTTTGCACCTCAGAATTTCTTTAATTTATGTTTGTAAAATATAATCTCCGCTTTTCCCGCCGGTTTTACTCAATAATTTAATATTAGAAATCCGAATGGATTTATCAACAGCTTTGCACATATCGTAAACGGTAAGCGCCGCAATACTAACTGCGGTAAGAGCTTCCATTTCAATTCCGGTAACGGAATTTGTTTTGGCATAAGAAATAATCTCAACGGATTTATTCTTTTCATTTAATTTTAAGTTAACGTCTAATTTGGAAATAAAAATATTATGGCAAAGCGGTATTAATTCCGATGTTTTTTTACCTCCTTGGATACCGGCAATTTTTGCAGTTGTTAAAGCATCGCCTTTTTCTATTTCGTTCTTTTTAATTTTTTCGTATAATTCGCCGGAGACAAAAACTTCGGCGAAAGCTTCAGCTGTTCTTAAATTTGAAGTTTTCGCACTTACATCAACCATATTAGCTTTACCGTTACTATCAACGTGTGTTAAATTTTTCATTATCCACCTATTGCCATCATGTTGTTATTTAATACATTTGCCAATTCTTCAGGTTCAGGATGTTTTTCCCACTTGGTTTTAATTGCCCAATCAAGTTTTTCAATTATTTCCTCATCCGAAAATCCGTTACGGAACATTTCTTTGAAATTAATATAACTTTCACCTTGAGAAAAAAGACAGACTCTGAATTTACCGTCGGCGGAAATTCTTACCCGGTTACAAGTTGAACAGAAATGCTCCGAGATACTTGTAATAAAACTTACCTTTCCCAAATGTCCCGCAATTTGAAAATCTTTTGCAACTGCATTTTTTTCATTTATTACCGGCACTAGTTTTACTCTTTT
>CBEVZC010000358.1:0-1515 GCA_965554225.1 uncultured bacterium
ACTTTTCTCCTTTTGCTTCACGATACTGACTTCCAACTGCTCTGATTCTTCCCCACATCGAATAGAAAAACAATGCAATGGAAAGAACTTGTAATACAGACGATATTGTTATTAGAAGAACAATCCATTCATCAGAATAGAATGCACTTAAAAACTGCATAACAAATCTTGTGGAGGTTGAAAGCATCAGCACCCAATAAACAATTGATATTAAATCGGGATTGTATCGCTTGTCTGTTTTTTCTGCACGCGGGAAAAACCAAAGTGCAACACCCATAATCATCATCATTACTGAGCCGATTAAAATAATGTGTGTATGTGCTGAAATTATTTGCGGTGAATAACCTGTTCCAAAGTAATATTTTGCCAGCAATAAAAATAAACCTGAAAGCAATCCAACAATAAGGAAAATAATGCTTGTTTTTATGAAATAACGAACATTCGTGAACATATCGCTTCTCTACCAATTATAAGTTATAATTTTTGTAACTTAAAATTAACACTATAGAATGATTCTTCACTTGACTTAAGTCAGTTTTATTTAGATTTTTTGAGAAGTTTAATTATTTGGCAAGATTTTTCAATTTCTCAAAATCTGTAATAAATATTTTCTTACCCTTGACTCTTATAATTTTTTCAAATTCTAACTTATTAAATGTACGGGAAAGAGTTTCTGTTATAGTTCCCAAATAAGATGCGATAGTCGTCTTGGGTACATTAAGTTTAATGAAAGGTTCAATAAGCTTATCAGTTTTGTTAATCTTTATTTCTTTTATTAAATATTTTGCCAATCTATTCTTTACTTCCATTGTTGATAGTTCTTCAACTTGTGTAACTAATGCTTTTAAGCGTTTAGCAAAACCGGCAAGCATTTTTAAAGAAATATCCGGATTTTTTTTAATTATTTCCATAAAACCATCTTTTGGAATGAACAACAATAAACTCTCTTCTAAAGTTTGTGCGCTTACTGGGTAATCTTTTCCTTCGAATAGTGGTATATCAGCAAAAATGGAAAGTGGTTTTACAATATGAACTACAGATTCTTTCCCCTGAGCAGTTAACTTATAAATTTTCACAGATCCTTTAAGAAGCAGATAAAATCCTTTATAATAATCTCCTTCAAAAAAAATGAACTCATGCTTAGCATATTTTTTTATTTTACTTTTTTCTGAAATTGTTCTCAGCTGTTCGATACTTAATTCTGAAAATAGGGCAATCTCTCTGAGTATCTTTTTATTGTTTAGCTCAAAATCATTCATATTTTTTTGACCGAAAAAATTATATAAGCATTCTTTTCTAAAATTTTGTGATAACGGTATAACAGCGTTGCCGCTAAGCCGCCGTCTTGAACAGCAGACTAACTTTTACCGGCAACTTTTTGTTTATTAAAAAATATATTTTATTACTCAATTACCTTTAAACTACAAACTTTAATGAATAACGCAAACTCAAAAATACCTCAAAAAGCCACACCGTTTTCGCGGTCAAGTTGATTTGCTGATTATGTGCTAATTA
>CBEVZC010000359.1:0-1509 GCA_965554225.1 uncultured bacterium
AAGCCGTAGAATAATAAAATAATTCCGCAAGACATTACGGCGCAGGAGTTACCCCAAAATTTAGTAGTCATCGAAAACCATTTCAATTTGACTACTGTCTGAAACAATGGGCCTCAATTTCTGAGTTGCTTTACTAAATATAGCACTAAGCCCATCCCCAATAGCATAGTAATGGAAATTAGGGATACCAAAAACTCTCTTAGCTTGTTTATACAAGAGTCCTATCATTATTTTCAATTTCTGGTTCTTCTCAAGTACGATAGCAATATAATAAAAAACGACCAATAAAAGAGCCATCATATTTTTTAGTCTAACATATTTTAGTACCCTTATATTTTCTAAAGCATAGTTTTGTTTAATGAAACGTATAGTTTGCTCAATTGCCCATCGTTTAATGTATGAGTGTAATATTTTTTGAAGTACATTGAAGTTTCTTTTCAATACCTCTGTTGTTAATATCATCATTGGTTTATTCCCATACCCTTTAACAACTAACATATATAATTGAACATCCAAATTATTAGGTAATTTTACTTTCCTAAAACCATAGCTAATATTATAGATTTTTTCCTTACCATCTTTTTGTTTTACTATTGTTTCTTGATAAGGAGTTCGTGTCGATTTTGCAAGCTCTAATGCTATTTGATTCCTCTTACCGCAAATTAAATTTCTATTGCCAAGCATTCTTATGATAAATCTCTTTTGTGTTGATAATAGACGCTTATAGAGAACATCCCGGTCTCCTCCACGATCAATTACCCATATCCCACGATTTTCAACTGATGAACTAACCATATCTATTGCTTTTAGTATTTCGTCGTTCTCGCTCTTAAACTCCGGTGCATTCTGTGAATACAAATCTGAATACAGCGGGATTACTTCTCTACTATCTATTTCTGTGGCTATTACTTGGTTAGTCCAATAGCCATTTACTATTGCTCCATTTGAACTTCCGTCCCGTACTTTGGCAAGATATTCCATCTCTTCGGCATATTTTTTATGTATATCGCTTAGGTCTAAAACCAAAAGGGTATCTTCTTTTATAAAACTTGATGCATGCTTGAATATTGCCGAATGTATTTCTTCTGATAAATTAGGCTTTATCAACTGTCTGCAAAATCTCTCTTCTATTTTCTTCAATGAAACATTACTCGATAAGGTTCTTCCTATTTCTGTTAACATTACTGATTGTGATGTTATTATTCCATATACTGCTTCTCTTACGAATCTTCCAAGACTTTTATCCATTTTACTTGAAACATACCCCGAAAATTGACTAATTTTAATTTGTAGCTTTGATGCTATTTTACTGTAATACATAAGCGTCCTTTTATTTTTTGTGGAATTTAGCTGTTTTACAAAAATAGGACGCTTATTTTTTTTATGCAAAAACTTACCCCATTTTTTCCTTTTCCACTTCCTTTTACCGTTAACTAATTATTCCGAAATCACTTAGAGATTTTTTGTTGTCGTTTTTGGGGTAACTTCAGAAATTTAAGACCTTGATTT
>CBEVZC010000360.1:0-1503 GCA_965554225.1 uncultured bacterium
TTAAATATTTTTTTAGAATATACTCCGGCTAACGGTTGAAGGTAACCGGCAGCTTGACATATAGTAACCGGTTTATCCGTAGGGAAATCGACTATATAGTTTATCATCTCAGCTGTCATCAACGGAATATCGCAAGACAGCACAAAATTCCGTTCTGATGTGGAGTGAAGCAAACCCGAGTGTATTCCTGCCAAAGGTCCTTTATATTTATATACATCTTCGTAAACCGGCAATCCTAAAAATTTAAAATCTCCGGGTGTATTTGTAATAATAATTTTTTCATTAAATATCGGCGCTACTATATCAATCATTCGTTCAATAACGGTTTTACTTCCCAACTTCATCAGAGCTTTATTTTGCCCCATTCTACTACTTTTTCCGCCTGCCAATATTACACAGGTTACATCGGTATACATTCTACAATTTCCCCTTTTCCCGGATGCAGTCTTTCTTCCTCAACAATAATCAAACAGTTTGCTTTACTCATTTCAACTAAATTTCCCGACGATTGCGAAATTGTTGATGTAACATAATATTTATCATTTTCTTTCGACAGCAATCCTTTCATAAAATGTCTTTTTTTATCTTTTTTTCTTAAATCATTCAGTAATTCGGCTTTAACGGTTCCCGTGGGATTCATTCCATACAAACGTTTAATATTTTCTTTAATATAAACTTTGAAATTAACTTGTGAAGAAACGGGATTTCCGGGAAGTCCGAAAACCAATTTCATTTTATTTTTTTGTTTATAAGTGCCAAAAAAAGCCGGTTTACCCGGTTTAATATAAGCTCTCCAGAATACTTGTTCAACGCCCAATTCGGAAAAAATAATTTTTAGATAATCGTATTCACCAACGGAAACGCCTCCCGTAGTCATAATTATATTCGCATCGGAATTCAACATTTGTTTAACTTTATTTTTAATTTCATTTTTAGCATCTTTAACAAACCCATAATCTACAACCGTTTGATGATTTTCCACCACTTCTCCAATGAAAGAATAAGTATTGGAAATTCGAATTTTATCATCCTTGGGTTTTTCATTTACCGGTATTAATTCATCTCCGGTTGCTAAAACTGCAAACTTTAACTTTTTATAAACCAACAGTTCACTTTTGCCACATGATGCAGCCGAAGCTAAATGCCTGGGTTTCAGAAATGTTCCTTTGTTAATTGCCACCTCATTTTGTTTTATATCGCTTCCTTTTTTTCTAATATTCATACCGGAATGATATTTTACATTTGGCAATAATTTTATTCTTTTCGCTTCAACTTCAACATCTTCAATGGGAATTACTGCATTTACACCACCCGGAATTTTAGCGCCGGTCATTATCTTTACGGCGCCGGATCCGGTTATATTGAATTCTGTATAATTTCCCGCTGAAATTTCTCCCGTAACTTCCCATTCGGTAACGTCTTGACTAAAAATAATTCCGTACCCGTCCACTGCGGAATTATCGAAAGGGGGAAGATCGATATCGGAAATAATATCTTGGGCTA